>NZ_JBFUGE010001179.1:0-996 GCF_056403075.1 Ideonella sp. P3_A4
GCGCTACATCAGCGTGAGCACCATGCTCCGGCCTGAGATCGTCGAGTACCCGGACTCGAACAAGTTCTCCGCCTCGGCGATTCAGCCGGGTTCGGCTTCTGGCTTTCGCCAACTTGGCGTGGTCGCGCCGGCGGTCGACTACTGGCATGGCGAAAACTAGGCTCATGCATCCTTGACGCTACGGCCTGCTTCCCGTCAATGGGGCGTCTTGCCGCAAGCCGCCCCCTACCCCGAACGTTGAGCGGCACAAGCCACATGCCCGCATGAATAAAGAGCCCATCGAGCTTGCCAAGTACAGGGAAGGCCGCAAGGCGGAATCGAAGCCGTCTGTATCAGGCGTCCGCGCCTGCTTGCCGGGCGAGGTGCCTTGCGGCAGGTGCCAGCAGCCGGTCTCAGGTCGTGCGCAACGATGCCCGAACTGCAAGGTGCATTTTTCCGGCTTTGCTGCAGACTTCGCCCCATCGAAACCACGTCCGCTGGTCTACAAAGTTGCGGGTGTTGCTCTCATAGTGACGACACTTTTGGCCGCGCTGGGCTGGCTTTCCTAGAGCTCCAATCGCGTCGACAGCACCGTACCGCCACAGTGCCGCTCAACCTCCTGTCAAGGGGCGTCTGGCGGCTGGCCGCCCCTGACGTCGAACGATCACTGCCTGCCATCACCTGAAATCCCGGCTGGTGGTTTTCAGCACCGGCGATTCAGTGTCCAGCTCCCTGAGCAAGGCGCTGTGGTCGACCAGGCGCTTGGCGATCAGGTGCCGCACCTCGCCCTGGCACTGCCAGATGCCATAAACGGTGAGCAGCCGCGCCGTCAACATCGGCGTGCGCTGCGCTTCGGCCACCTGGGGCCAGACGATCACGTTGACCGGGCCCGTTTCGTCTTCAAGCGTCACGAAGATCACGCCCTTGGCCGTTTGTGGCCGCTGGCGGTGAGTGACCAGGCCGCTGGCGCGCGCCAATTGCCCATTGCGGAAGCTCTGCAGCTCGGCCGATGTGCTG
>NZ_JBFUGE010001180.1:0-995 GCF_056403075.1 Ideonella sp. P3_A4
GTACTGCGCCGCTCCGCTGACCAGCCTCACCACGTTGCGGTGTGTCGCCTCCACCCCCTTCGGCTCTCCTGTCGAACCCGAGGTGTAGATCACGTAGGCCAGATCCTGGCCGCCGAGATCGGACGGCGTCGCGGGCGTGCTCGGCCAGCTGGCGAGTGCGTCGCGCATCGCGGCAGCAGCCGGCTCAACCACCGCCACCCCCGCCGGCACCAGGCCGCGCAGCCGCGCCGCCTCGTCCGTGGCGGCCAGCACGATCGCGACGCCTGCCTCAGCGATCTGGAAGCGCAACCGCTCCGGCGGCTGCTCGATGTCGAGCGGCAGGTAGGCGCCACCCGCTTGCAAGATGGCCAGCAGCGCCACCACCAGCTCGGGCGAGCGGGGCATCGCCACGGCGACACGGTCGCCGCGCGCAACGCCCGCGTCCTGCAGCCAGCGCGCGAGCCGGCCGGCGGCCAGCTCGAGCTCGCCATAGCGCAGCACCCGATCGCCGGCCCGCACGGCCTCGGCCTCCGGTTGTGCCGCGGCTTGGGCCGCGAACAGCGCCGGCAAGCTGGCATCGCGCGGGTAGCCACTGCGCGTGCCCGCCCAGGCAACGAGCGCACGCCCGCCCTCGGCATCCGCCAGCGGTAGCGCCGACACCGGCGATTCAGGACGCTCGACCGCGGCCCCCAGCAGCACGACATACGCGTCGGACAGGCGTTGCAGCGTCGCGCGGTCGAGGATGTCGGCATTGCCGGACCACTGCAGCACCAGGCCGTCGGGCGTTTCCACCACATGCAGCCCCAGTTCGTAGTCCAGGCGCAGCGTCGCCTCGTCGGCCTCTACCGCCTCCAAGGTGGCACCGGGCAGTTCCAGCGGTTCGCGCTCGAAGTTCTGCATCGCGAAGACGACCTGGAACAGCGGGCCGTGGCTGAGGCTGCGCGCCGGCTGCAGCCGCTCCACCAGCATCTCGAACGGCACGTGCTGGTGCGCATACGTCTGCAGCAGCTCTTGCC
>NZ_JBFUGE010001181.1:0-993 GCF_056403075.1 Ideonella sp. P3_A4
ACCAACGCGCGGAATAGAAGACGTATCAAGATACGGACTCCCTGGATTCCCTCTGGTGCTTAACGTTCGAGGTAAGGGGCGGCTTGCGGCCTTGCCGCAAGACGTCCCTTTGACCGAGGGGTTAGGCGAATGAGGCTTAGCAAGGAGATGACCGGAACGCGGAGCTGCCCACGGAGCGATTGGGTTGCCCGAAGCCACGAGGCTGAACGAAGGCATGTGGGGACTTGTGGCACTTTGGCTCCTGCAGTTGGACCGATCGTTGGCGAGCCAGGATTGCCCGTATTTTCACCCGGGAAGACCAAACAAGCCAACGTTGGARTGGCAGAGGGCTTCGAGCGAGTACTGRYWMGCCKGACARGCGCTGGGCTGYTCTTGGGTGACTGAGCGCTCGAASGCTGCCGTTSGGYTGTTCTTGAATTGCCCAACGCTCCAGGGTTGATTTGCAGCACGATTTCAAGTCGGCTGGCAAACGAGACCAGGCATTGAGGAGRGCATKTYCCTGGCTTTGCCTAACGTTCGACGTAAGGGGCTGGCCGCAGGCCAGTCCCCTTGACGGAGGGGTTAGGCCGCATTCGGAGTTGTAGCGACTGAAGCAAACTGTGAGTGACCGCTTGGGGGCGACTGGAGGCCACTACGGAGTTGGGTCGTGGTTTGGATGGTCGCCAGTGACCACGCCAAACTTTGCCAGACCATGCTGCTGGACAAGACGCATTGCAGGAGCAACTTGCTCGTAAGCTACCTTCGGACTACCGACAACATGTAGATCTACGTTGGGTTGCGCTTCCTTGAGAGCTTGCAAGGCGGCGTCTAGTTCGGCAARGCCAAGAGCCTTGCCTTGAAGCAAATACTGGCCTTCGTCAGTGACGATCAGGCGCACTTGAGGTTGGCTTGCTTCGCTGGTAGATGACATATTGCTGAGGAGGCAACGGGGGACTTGTTGAGCTCTGGGCACAGCGGAACTGGCGGTATGCGGTCTAACGTTCGACGTAAGGG
>NZ_JBFUGE010001182.1:0-991 GCF_056403075.1 Ideonella sp. P3_A4
CTCGGTGGGTTCAAGCGAGAGGACTTGAGGCTCGGCGCGCAGCCAGGGGGCCAGCGCCGGCAGGCCTGGTATCGGCTGATCGGTGGGCCACGCGGTCAGCAGCACCAGCACCGGGCCATCGGTGCGCACCGGCAGTCGGGGGAAGTTGTTTTCGGCGGGCTCGGTCTCGAAAACCGCCAGATCTTGTGCGCCGGCTTGCCGCAGCGCGGGCAGCCAATGCGTTGCCACCCAGTCGCGCAATGTGGGCTCGGCCGGCTCGGCCAGCGGAAGCACGATTGCGCGCCAAGGCCGAGGCGGCGCAGCGCGTTCAGTGGTCGCGAACCCCGGCAGGCCTGGGCTCGGCCGCAGCAGCAGCACGTCGTCCGAATCGTCGATCGTCGCGTTGGCCGCGTTGCGGAATTCCTGCCAGACCGGCCCGAAGTAGAAGGCGTTCAAGCCGGCGGCGCGCGAGGCCATGTCGGCAAAGCCGCGCAGCCAGGTGAAGCGGTCAGGCTCCGCGGGCTCGCAAAAGAGGCCGGGCAGCCGCATGCCGACGGCCTCCTGGCTCTCGATGAACTCGCGTTCGAACAGCGCGATCAGCTCGTCGCGCCGGCCCGGCTGCGTCCGGTAGCGGCGCAACTCGATGACGGTGAGGGGTGTGTGGGTGTCCATGGCGGCATGATGTGCCGCCAAACCTGACACCGAATGTCATGTTTTCAAATCACCGGCGCTCTGTCGGCCCGCTCACGCCAAACGGGGTGGCCGACAGCCCGGTGAATCGAGTCTTGTTGCTGGGCAACGCCGCAGTAGCTCAGCGCCGCGGCGCCTGCTTGCCGGCGATGCTGAAGAGGACGCCGGAGTCGGTGGTGCCGCCCGCTTCCGTCACACCGTACAGGCGACCGTCGGCGCCTTCGACCAGTTCGCCGTCCCCTTCGGCGCCGTCGGGGCCGCTGAAGGAGTGCACCTCCGTCAGCTTGCCGCTCGGCGTCAGCCGGTAGACCCAGCCCTTGTC
>NZ_JBFUGE010001183.1:0-990 GCF_056403075.1 Ideonella sp. P3_A4
GTCAATGCCGCGGCGCCTGGCACCATCGCCACCGAACTGGCACGCGAAGCGGTGCTGACGAGCGAGGAAGCAAAGCAGCGCATCCTCGGCCGCACGCCGATGAAGCGGCTGGGCGAGCCCGAAGAAGTGGCCGACGTGGTCGGCTTTCTGCTCAGTGACGCCGCCCGCTACATGACCGGCGAGATCGTGCACATCGACGGCGGCCGCATGGCGCTGAACTACACCGTGCCGGTCTGAGCCAGCGCGGCCTGGCCGCGCCCGAAAGGCCTAACGCCGCAATGCTGCGGCTTCGGCAGCGAGCCGGGTGATCCGGCCCCAGTCGCCGCTCTTCACCGCGTCGGCCGGCGTCAGCCATGAGCCGCCGCAGACCTTGACGTTGGGCAGCGACAGGAACTCTGGCGCGGTCTGCAGCGTGATGCCGCCGGTCGGGCAGAAGACCACATCGGGGAACGGACCGGCCAGTGCCTTCAGCATCGGAATGCCGCCTGCCGCCGTCGCCGGGAAGAACTTCAGGAACGACAGGCCGTCGGCCTGCGCCGCCATCACCTCGCTCGCGGTGGCCACGCCGGGCAACAACGGCAGGCCAATGTCGCGACATGCGGCGCCCACCTCAGCCGTGTAGCCGGGGCTGACACCGAAGACCGCACCAGCCTGCTTCGCCGCTCGCGCATCGGCCGCGGAGCGGATGGTGCCGGCACCGACGATCGCGCCAGGCACCTCGCGCGCCATCGCCTCGATCGCACCCAGCGCCACCGGGGTGCGCAGCGTCACTTCAAGCACCTTCACCCCACCTTCGACCAAGGCGCGTGCCAGCGGCACGGCGTCTTCGAGCCGATCGATGACGATGACGGGAATGACGGGGCCGTGAGAGGCCAATTCAAGCGTATTCAACATGTTTGATGCCTAAAGATAACTACTAGCCAACCTTGCCCCCGGCGCTCCGCAGGAGCCGCCGGCCTTCAAGTGGCGTGCGCGGATCCGGCTTCGCCG
>NZ_JBFUGE010001184.1:0-987 GCF_056403075.1 Ideonella sp. P3_A4
AGCTGACGCTGCCGTCCGGCGAACGGATCTGCGCGAACTGCGGGTCCGTCTTGAAGCTGCGTTCCAGCCGATCGGGCGTGATGACCAGGTTCTCCTTGGCCACGGCGGTGCGCATCACGCGCTCGCGCACCAGGCCGTCAAGCGTGCGCGCCTTCATCTCCGGCGTGTCGAACAGCTTCACATCGACGCCAGGCATCTGCTGCTGCATGCGCGCGACCTGCTGCTTGTGCGCCTGGTCCAGTTCGGACTGCTTGATCTCCAACCCGCCGACCTTGGCCACGGTGGCGTTGCTCGCATCGGTGAAGCGCGAGTAGCCCTGGATGCCGAAGAAGACGAAGGACGGGAAGATCAGCAGCACCAGGATGAACTGCAGCAGCTTGGTGTGCGTGCGAACGAAATCGAACATGGAACTCAGCCTTGTATGAAGGTGCTGCGCAAGAAACGACCCGGACGGGCTGCCCCCTTCGGAGGGGACACGAGGAAACGAAAAAGGCGAACCGGGGTTCGCCTTGTCGTCATCGGTCTGCGTACGCCGCGCGGGATTCTAATCAATGCCCGCCGGGCTGCGGCCGACGCTTTCGGTGGTGGGTGCTGAGGGGCTCGAACCCCCGACCTACGCCTTGTAAGGGCGCCGCTCTACCAACTGAGCTAAGCACCCGAAAGATGGCATCAGTTCAATGCGTCCTTCAGGCCCTTGCCGGGACGGAATTTTGGCACCTTGGCCGATTTGATCTTGATCGTGTCGCCGGTGCGCGGGTTGCGGCCGGTGCGGGCCGCGCGCTTGGTGACGGCAAAGGTGCCGAAGCCCACGATCGACACGCTGCCGCCCTTTTTCAGGGTGGTTTTCACGCCCCCGATCACGGCTTCCAGCGCGCGCGTAGCGGCGGCCTTGGAGATGTCCGCCTGGCGCGCAATGTGTTCGATCAACTCGGATTTGTTCACGTAGGTACCCCTCTCTCAACGGTCTCGCAATGGTGTGGCTTGGCT
>NZ_JBFUGE010001185.1:0-974 GCF_056403075.1 Ideonella sp. P3_A4
GCGCCTGAGGCGCTGTCGATGGATTGCGCGTGCAGACCCGGCACATGGCCGCGCTCGCGTTCGGCGTCGGCCCGTTTCAGGGCGTCGAGGATGTAGGACATCGTGGTCGGAGCGAATTCGTCGAATGGTCTTCAGCGGCGCGCGGTGGTCGCGGCCGCGGCGGTGGTGGTCGGCGGTGCCAGCAGCCGCGGTTCGTCGACGCCGGTGGCGCGGTTCAGCAGCATCACAGTCATCGGCCCGGCCAGTCCGTCGGGCGGCAGGCCTTGCGCGACCTGGAAGCTGGCGACGCGGGCGGTCAGCGGTTCGCTGGCCGGCTCGGCCGCGGTGCCCAGCCGGCGTTCGCCGCGCAGGGCCTGGCCCAGGCGCTCCATCAGCCAGGTGCTGGCTTCCGAGTTGGCGGTAGTCAGCGTGCCCGGCCCGGCGTAGCCCGGCGGCGCGCGCCAGAAGGTGCCGAACTCACCGCGCCAGGCTGCGCCCAACGTCGCCAAGGGCACGGTGACGTTGGCCTTGCCACGGCGCAGCGTGGCGCTGTCGGCGGTCAGCGCGGTCAGCAGCACGTGGAACGGGCGGTTCTCGCCGTCGTACAGCACCAGCACGCCTGGGCGGTCGAGTTGGCGCACCAAAGCCAGGCTGCCAGGGCCCTTGAAGCAGGGCAGGCCCTGGCGCATCGCGCTGCCGCAATGGTCGCCGTTGGTGCCCAGGGTCACGCCCCAGGCGCTGGCCAGTTCGCGCCAGGCGTCCGCTTCGCCATGCAGCTCGGCATTGAAGGCTGCGCGCAGCTCGGCGGCGCTGAGCGGTGCGAGCTTGGCAGCGGGCGTTGCGGCCACGATGGCAGGCGGTGGGCTGCTGGCCGATGCACTGGCGGGCATCGCCACTACGGGGCTGCTGGCCGCACCTCGCACCGCGCCACTCGCCGCCGCAGCCACCGTGGCCGCCGGTTTGGCGGCAGGCGTCGGTGCGGTGGGGCGCATCAC
>NZ_JBFUGE010001186.1:0-973 GCF_056403075.1 Ideonella sp. P3_A4
CTCCTGCGGCAGCCGATGGCTAACCCCTCCGTCAAGGGGACGTCCACAAGCGGGCTTCGCCCACTTGCGGCCGCCCCTTACGTCGAACGTTAAGCGTCGCAAATGCAACAGCTCATCGCCGAAAACGATGTTGTAGTGTCGCTTGTCGACACCACAGCTCAGTTGATTGGCGATCCCGCAACGCGGGTGGTCGAGGCGGGCACGACAGGTGCTGTCGTAGCAGTTCACCGGCAAGGCTCTCGCGCAGCAGCCTATGAGGTCGAGTTCCATCTGGGCGGCAAATCCTGGGGTCTGGCAACTCTCGCCATCGGTGAAGTTGACCGGCCATCCAGTGGAAGGCTGTACCACGCCGTAGTTTGGCAGCAAGCAGACAATTCAACAGGTATTCGAGTCGCCGTCTGCGCCGAGAATTTGAATGATGCAAGCCTAAAGCTTGAGGCCAAGTATGGGCGCGGCAACGTCTTTAACCTGCACAATCGTGAAGATGCAGAACGCCCAAGGTAGGCAGCGCCAGCTATCCACGGCGACGCCTAACCCCTCCGTCAAGGGGACCTGCCTGCGGCAGGCCCCTTACGTCGAACGTTAGGCATCACTGAAATCCAACTTGCGCATGTACACCCTTCGCCTCGCAACGCCAACCGACGCCACCGCTGTCAGCGCACTTGTACTCAGCCTCGTCGGCGACATGCTGGTTGACCCGGAAGGAGAAGAAGCTCAACGCTTCTATGCATCGATGTCGCCGAGTGAACTGGCCAAATACATGGAGATGCCAACGCGCTTCTATGTCGTTGCAGAGGTCGATGGTCAAGTTCAGGGCATGATCATGGTTCGCAACGACAACTACATTGGTCAGTTCTTTGTGAATCACGCACACCAAGGCAAGGGCCTGGGCTCGGCGCTTTGGCGATTCGCTCTTGCACATGCCGGGCTACTCGGCGGTGCAGGTCAATTCACTGTCAATTCAAGCCTAGCC
>NZ_JBFUGE010001187.1:0-952 GCF_056403075.1 Ideonella sp. P3_A4
GGGGATGCCGTTCAGCTGTTCGGGCAGCGCGCCACCAGGCGTGACCACCGCGACCTGGTCGCCACTTGCCCAAGAGACCGGATCAGACGCCTGGTGCGGCTTGTAGATCGGCACCTTGTCGCCCTTCGTATTCAGCTCCGGGTGCCAGGCTGTCGGGGCGAGCTTGAGCTCGGATTCAGAAGGCGAGTCATCGGCACTGCGCGTGTTGCCTTCGACATGTGCTTTCACCGGCGCGGCACCCTTTATGTTCTTCTCCAAATCACTCACTGGATCCCCCGAAACGTCGTAGCAGGTCGACAGCCTGGCCAACGACCTTGTCAAACAACTGGCCAACCTCTTCTGGGCCTCACCAGAGAATAACCGAGCGTTCAAGTCTCGAACGGCTGGTCGGAATAGCGCACATACCTGCGGTAGGCGCACCCTTCGAACCCCCTTACTCGACGGGAGACCATCATGGGAACCGCGAGCAGCGCCACTTCTCGCGAGCCTTGGAACAGGGGAAAGCTCGTCGAGCAGAAGGCGCCCTTCAAGCACCGCTTGCCGTGGCCCTCTTGCCACCGATCACTCAACGGGAACTGATCAACTGCTCGGGCACGAAATGATCACAATGGCGTCATGAAACACCTTCTTGTCCTGACTCTGTTGGCCACCGCCTTCGCTGCTCACGCTGAGCATGTGGGGGAAGTCGATACCGTGTTCAAGCTCATCGGCCCCGACCACAAGATCGTTGTCGACGCCTATGACGACCCCGATGTCAAGGGAGTCACTTGCTATGTTTCGCGAGCCAAGACTGGTGGTGTCAAGGGCGCGCTCGGTCTGGCAGAAGACAAGGCAGAGGCGTCCATCGCCTGCCGGCAGACCGGGCCGATTTCGTTTCCCAAGCCGCTCAAGCAGCAGGATGAAATGTTCAGCGAGCGGATCTCGCTGGTCTTCAAGCGCTTGCGCGTGGTGC
>NZ_JBFUGE010001188.1:0-951 GCF_056403075.1 Ideonella sp. P3_A4
GCCCATTTCCAGGTGGCCGCCGTGCCTTCGTTCGCCGCCACCACGGCGATGCACGAGCTGCACCGGCGCTACCCGGGTGTCAGCTACCGCGAGGTGGCCTTGAACCCGACCAACCCGGCCAACCAGGCGACCGGCATCCACGCCGAGATGGTGCAGAGCCTGCGCGCCAGCGGGGTCGACACGGTGCAGCGCCAGACCTTCGAGAATGGCCAGGAGATGCTCTACGTGGCCAAGCCGCTGCGCGTCGGCGACGCCACCTGCCTGACCTGCCATGGTGCCCCCGAAGCGGCACCGGCGGCGATGCGCACGTTGTATGGCGACCGGCGTGGTTTCGGCTGGCGCATGGGCGAGACCGTCGGTGCACAGGTCGTGTCCCTGCCGATGACCGTGCCGCTGGAGCGGGCGCAACAGTCGCTGTGGCAGTTCTTGATCGGTGCCTGCGCGGTGGTGTTGGCCGTCTTTCTGACGCTGAATGCGATGTTGCGCCGCGTGCTGCTGAACCCGATCGCYAGCCACCACGGTGAGCTGCACCGCCAGGCGCGTGAAGACGAACTGACCTGCGCCATCAACCGGCGCGGCTTTCTGGAAGCGGCCGAGGCCGCACTGGATCGTGCTCGCGCGAACGGCGAGCAGCTGTCGCTGGCGATGCTGGACGTGGACCGCTTCAAGCAGATCAACGACGAGCATGGCCACGCCGCCGGCGACGACGTGCTGCGCGAACTGGTGCGGCGCGTGCAGGCCCGCGTGCGCGGCTCCGACCTGCTGGGGCGCCTGGGTGGCGATGAGTTCGCGCTGCTGCTGCCCGACGCCTCGCTCGAACAGGCGCGCCAGCTCTGCGCCGCGCTGCACGCCACTTTGCAGCGTGAGCCCTACCCGCATGGCGGCACGGTCGGCATCAGCCTGGGCGTGGCGCAGTGGCAGGGCAACGAGACCCTGCCCTGCCTGCTGGCC
>NZ_JBFUGE010001189.1:0-951 GCF_056403075.1 Ideonella sp. P3_A4
CGTGGCGCCGGCGCCCGATGGCGGCGTCTGGTTCACCGCCCAACGCAGCGGCCACCTCGGCTGGTTCGACCCGAAAAGCGGCCGCGTCGAGCTGGTGGCACTTGGCCGCAACTCGGCACCGCACGGCGTGATCCAGGGGCCGGACAAGGCGGCGTGGATCACCGACGGCGGCCAGGGCGCGATCGTGCGTGTCGGCTGGCCGGACCGCGACGTGCGCCGTTTCCCGCTGCCCGCCGGCACGCCCTACGCCAACCTGAACACCTGCGCCTTCGACGGCGACGGCGTGCTGTGGTTCACCGGCCAGAGCGGCGTGGTCGGCCGGCTCGACGTGGCGCGCGGCGACATCCGTGTGAAAGACGCGCCCCGCGGCCGCGGGCCGTATGGCATCTGCGCGACGCCCGCGGGCGACATCTGGTGGTGTTCGCTGGCCGGCTCATTCATCGCGCGCATCGACCGCCAGAACGGCGAGTCGACGGTCTTCGAGCCGCCCACCAAAGACCAAGGCGCGCGCCGTGTGTGGAGCGACAGCCGCGGCCGGATCTGGGTCAGTGAATGGAACAGCGGCCAACTCTCGGTGCACGACCCGAAGGACAAGAGCTGGCGCCAATGGAAGCTGCCCGGCGATGCCCCGCGCACCTACGCCGTCTATGTCGACGGACGCGACCAGGTCTGGGTCAGCGATTTCGGCGGCAACGCGGTGCTGCGCTTCGACCCGGCCAGCGAACAGTTCGAGCGCTTTCCCATGCCTCGCGAGGCCGCGAGCGTGCGCCAGATCCTCGGCCGACCGGGCGAGGTGTGGCTGTCCGAGAGCGGCACCGAGCACATCTCGGTGATCCGCAGCTGATCTGTCTTCAGGCGGACGACGTGCCGCGGAGCCACTCGGCCCAGAACTCGATGCAGGCCCGGATCTTCGGCAACCGCTGGCGTGCGCTGGCCATCACCGCGTAGATC
>NZ_JBFUGE010001190.1:0-951 GCF_056403075.1 Ideonella sp. P3_A4
GCGCTCGACCTGGCCGTCGAGCGCCAGCGCGATGCCTTCCTGCGCATGTTCTGCGACGCCAGCCGCCGGATCGTGGAAGCCGACGCGGTCGCCCTCGTACTGTTGCGGGCCGACGAGCGCGGCGTGCGCCATGTCGAGGCGCACGGCTTGCTGCCGCCGGCCATCGAGAGCTTGTACGGGCCGGCCACCCGCCAGGGCCTCATCGGCCTCGTCTGGGGCCGCAGCGCCGCCTTGCGCGAAGGTGATGGCGGCGAGTTGTTGGCGGGCCTGCCGGCCAGTTTCGGCCCGGTGCGCAGCTTCCTGGGCGTACCTGTCGGATCGGACAGCGCCCAATACGGCGTGTTGCTGTTCACCGACGAGCGCGCCGGCCACCGCTTCGACGACGAAGACGAGATGATGGCGCTGGCGCTGGCGGGCGAATTCGTCGTGATGTTCGAGCTCTTCGACGCCAACGAGACGCTRCAAAGCCGTGCCGTTGAACTGGAGCTCCAGATCGCCCAGCGCCAGCATGCCGAGCAGGCCCAGGCCGAAGCCCTGGCCCGGCTGGACGGCATGATCAATGCCGCGATGGACGCCATCATCACGGTCGACCGCTCGCACCGTGTCGTGCTGTTCAACCCTGCGGCCGAGCGCATGTTCGGCCGCAAGGCCGCCGACATGATGGGCCACCCACTCGACGAGTTGCTGCCCGAAGCCGCACGGGAACCGCATGCCGACCACTTGCGCGCCTTTGCGACCAGCGGGCCCTCGACACGCACCATGTCGCCATTGCGCACAGTGCGCGGCCGGCGCGCCAATGGCGACACCTTCCCGATCGACGCCTCGATCTCCAGGGTGGTGCTGGACAGCGGGGTCTACTTCACCGCCATCCTGCGCGACGTGACGCAGCGCGTGCAAGCCAATCAGGCCTTGGAGCAGTACCGGGTCGAACTGGCCGGTTTCTCCCAACGC
>NZ_JBFUGE010001191.1:0-947 GCF_056403075.1 Ideonella sp. P3_A4
ACCTCATCAAGCGCATCCAGCAGCTGGCGCCGGGCACGCATATCGAGAAGGTGGTCGTCAGCGAGGCTGGTGCGTCGGTGTACTCGGCCTCGGAGTTCGCCTCGAAGGAGCTGCCGGACCTGGACGTGAGCCTGCGCGGCGCGGTGTCGATCGCCCGTCGCTTGCAAGACCCGCTGGCTGAACTGGTGAAGATCGATCCGAAGAGCATCGGTGTCGGCCAGTACCAGCACGACGTGAACCAGAGCGAACTGGCGCGCACGCTGGATGCGGTGGTCGAAGACTGCGTGAACTCGGTGGGCGTGGACCTGAACACGGCTTCCGCACCGCTGCTCGCGCGCGTGTCTGGCCTGTCGAATGCGGTGGCCAACAGCATCGTGCGTTGGCGCGACGCGAATGGCGCGTTCCGCACCCGCCAGCAGCTGATGGACGTGTCGGGCCTGGGCGCGAAGACCTTTGAGCAGGCCGCGGGCTTCCTGCGCATCCGCGACGGCGACAACCCGTTGGACCTGACAGGGGTGCACCCGGAAACCTACCCGGTCGTGCAACGCATGCTCGACAAGTTGCAGCGCCCGGTGGCCGAGGTGATGGGCAAGAGCGATGTGATCCGCACGCTGAAACCCGAGGCCTTTGCCGACGAGAAGTTCGGCGCGATCACCGTCAAGGACATCCTGACCGAGCTGGAAAAGCCGGGCCGCGACCCGCGGCCGGACTTCAAGGTCGCCCGCTTCAACGACGGCGTCGAAGACATCAAGGACCTGACCGAAGGCATGGTGCTSGAAGGCACGGTCAGCAACGTGGCGCAGTTCGGCGCCTTCGTCGACCTGGGCGTGCACCAGGACGGCCTGGTCCAYGTGAGCCAGCTGTCGAACAAGTTCGTCACCGATGCGCGCGAGATCGTCAAGACAGGCGACATCGTCAAGGTGAAGGTGCTGGAGGTCGACCTGGCC
>NZ_JBFUGE010001192.1:0-941 GCF_056403075.1 Ideonella sp. P3_A4
GTTCCAACTCTCGGTCGAGTACATGCTCTGGGTCACCCAGGGGATTGCTACCCACGGGAAGACCGAGGCGCCCTCATTGGCCTCGGTGGAACGCTACGTGGCCGACGGCCTGGACCAGCTGTGCGGCAAGCAGCCGCCGGAAGGTGTGTTCTACCTGGTCGAGTGGGACGGCGAACTCGCCGGCATCTGCGGCCTGCGCCAGATCGCGCCCGGCGTGGCCGAACTCAAGCGGATCTACGTGCGGCCATCACACCGTGGCCTGGGCTTGGGGGACGTCATGCTGTACCGGCTGATCGCCGATGCCGCGGCGTTCGGCTATGAAAAGGCGGTGTTGGACTCAGCGCCTTTCATGCACGCCGCGCACCGGCTCTACGAGGCCGCCGGTTTCACCGACTGCCTGCCCTACCCGGGCAGCGAGGCGCCGTCGCACCTGCTGGGCGTTTGGCGTTTCATGGAGCGGTGGCTGTAGGTTCGCGGTGCGAGGCAGAGCGCACGGCGCTTTGCTGAACGACGGCGCGCCGTGGCAGCTCGCTGGTGTTCGTGAACACCTTCAGCTTGGCAGCGACGGCGCTCGGGAAGAGCCTTTCGTAGCGCGGCGCGCGCTGGCTTTCACCGCTGACGTTTCGAATGAAGACAGCGTCGACCCGGTCCGGAAACTCGGACAGGATGGTGGCGTAGACCTCGGGATCGCGTTCACCCGAGTCGCCGACGAGGACGACGTGTCGCTTCGGCAAGCGCGCCATCAGGGCACGGATCTTCGCGACCTTGAAGTCATACAGCCGCTGCGGATCGGGGCTGATTGTTTCCTCGACCAGGCGGCGCGGGTCCGTGATGTCGATGGACCGCATGTCCCAGGTGAAAGCAGGGAACCTTGCCTTTTCGGTGAAGCGTCGCAGCGGGGCGTGGAACTGCCAGGGGCCGGCAGACACGAGGTGGAAGTG
>NZ_JBFUGE010001193.1:0-931 GCF_056403075.1 Ideonella sp. P3_A4
GCGCTCTGGCGGCAGGCGGCGCCAACCGGGCACCTGGGCGTGGGCGGCTTCGTCCAGCGCCCGCCATTGCGCGCGGTGCAGTGCTGCCGGGCCGTGGCGCAGCAGGTAGGCTGCGGTGCCGCGCACCTGTTCGGCCATCGAGCGGCGTGCCAGCACGTCGGCGGCGCGCAGCGGTGCAAAGCGGGTGCCCCAGCGCCACAGCGTCAGGGCCAGCGCGAGCACGGCCAGCACGCAGGCGGCCGGTGCGACACGCCACAGCGTCGCGAAGAGGCCGGGGTGGTGCTCGTCGTCGATCACCCAGATTTGCTGGCCGGGGTGCAACTGCACGATGGCGGCCCACAGCAGTGCCTCGTCGTCTTCTTGCAGCTCGGCGGCTTGGGGCGCCTCCCATTGCGTCGACAGCGTCGCAGTACCCTGGCCGACGGCCACGCGCAACGCCTTGACGCCTTTGTTGTCTGCCACCGACCAGAGGGGCTCCGTCTTCGCCAGCAGGTTTTGTGAGCTTCGCACGCAAACCTTGTAGCTGCGCGGTGCATCGAACCAGCCGGCTTGCCCGGGCGGCTCAGACAACAAGGGGCATTGGGCTTCACGCCGCTTGGACGGCGAGGCGTCCTGCGCAGTTGCGGACGACGCTGAGGCCGCGGGAGCCGACGCAGCTTCGGCAGCCGGAGCATCGGCTGCTGCGTCTTCATCATCCTCGTCCTCATCGTCGAACGCTTCGTCGTCATCGTCCCCGGCGCTTGTGGGCGTGGAGGCTGGTGCTGAAGCGGCCTGTGGTTCGGCCGACGCGCCAGAGGCCGGCGCACTGGCTGCGGGAGCCATGCACCGCTTTGGCGGTGACGCAAAGCTCGCCGGCACCCAGTCGGTGATGGTCTCGTCGTCTGCCACCAGCCGATAGGCCACCAGATGGCCACCGCGCTCGACCCACGCC
>NZ_JBFUGE010001194.1:0-929 GCF_056403075.1 Ideonella sp. P3_A4
CGTCCTTGCCCATCAAGAGCTTTTTGGTCCGGTCGGCCTCGGGGTGCACGTGGGTCGACGCGCTGCGCAGCGCATTGATGCGGCAGCCGATCAGGTACAGCTCGCCGTCGCGGATGACCACGTAGCCGTCGGTCAGCTGCACCTGGCCGGCGCGGATGGCCTTGACTTCCCAGCCTTCCAGCACCATGCCAGCTTCGTACTGTTCTTCGATGTGGTATTCGAAACGGGCGCGACGGTTTTCGGCGATCAGGGCAGACATGGTGGGTTGTGCATGGGCGTCAAGACAAGAAGAAGCTGACGCCTAGAATCATTGGATTGTATGAAGCATGTGAAGAAGTCCGTCTTGCTGTGGTACTCGGCGGCCGAGATGTACAAGCTCGTGACCGATGTGCAACGCTACCCGGACTTCCTGCCGTGGTGCGAAAAGGCCGAGGTGCTGGACCAGCACGACGACGGCATGACAGCGCGCATCAGCCTCGCGTACGCCGGCGTGCGCCACGCCTTCACGACCCGCAATGTGCACGAGCCGGACCAGCAGGTGCTGGTGAAGCTGGTCGACGGGCCGTTCTCGCTGTTAGAAGGCTCATGGCTTTTCGCGCCGCTGGGCCGGCCGGGTGCGGACACCGCCGCCTGCCGGATCGAGTTCGACCTGCGCTACGCGTTCTCGAGCCGTCCGCTAGAAGCAGTCCTGAGCCCGGTGTTCGACAAGGTGGCTAACACCTTCGTCGATTCGTTCGTCAAACGCGCGGAGCAGATCTATGGCCAGCGCTGAGGCCGTGCCGGCGTTGAAAGTGCAGGTCAGCTACAGCCCGGCGCCACGCGAAGTCGATACGGTCGACCTGCAACTCCCGCACGGCAGCACGGTAGCCGACGCATTGCGCGCGAGCGGCCTGCTGGAGCGCCACGGTCTGGCGCTCGATGAGCAACTC
>NZ_JBFUGE010001195.1:0-928 GCF_056403075.1 Ideonella sp. P3_A4
TCTCTGGCTTGGGCAGGAGTGGGCGCAGAGTTCGCCTGGCATCGGCTGCCGTCGGGTGGGATTGGCGGCTCAGACGCTCCTGGATGGCGAGCTTGGCTCATGGTGCTTAGGGCTGCGAGCAGCAGCGCGAGTAGTGGCTTCAATGTTTGCTCCCATAGTTTGTTTTCGGTGGCGCCATGAGTCTGTCAGCCGCCTGGAAGCCCTGTTGTCACCAAATGTGTCTTTGAGCCCCTTACCTTTATCACTTGGCGATCGACCACGCACCTGGGCCAAGGGCAGGACTGGTCATGCCCGCTGCGGGGCGTTTGACTGGTCCGCTTCGTTGGCCGCAGGCACCCATCCGCCCACCAGCTCAATGCCCGGTCGTGCGGTCGCGTGGCCGACGAGCTGCCCAAGCCTGGCGCGTTCGCAGTGCCGAACCTCAAGCCCCTCACACGTAAAGACCCACAAAGCCACTCGGACACTAACGGGGGCTTCGGTGCATTTCCAGCGCCGAACTGTCCGCTCCGACACGCCGAAGGCCTTGCCGATTGCTTGGTTGGAGATGCGCAGAAGCAAGGGGTCTGTCAGTAGCTCTGCGAAGGTAGGAATGTGCTTGGGGAAGCGGTTGAGCATGCTCAGGTCTTCGGCCAGGCCAGGTGGAAAAAAAGCCCCCATTTGGGGGCCTTCAGGAGTGCGTGAAAGTGTCGAGTTAGGCGGTTCTTGAAGAACCGTTTGACCCATCGCCACACGCGACAATGTATATTATGTTAAATAACGCATTCGTGTTGCTGACCTGGGCCGCTGCCCGTCCGCCCATTGCCTAGATCTTGTCCCCAGGCTCCTGCAACCACCGAAGTTGCAACTGCGGCCTCCGATCTCGTGCACGTCGTCCTGCTCCTGGCGACGGACCGAAGTAACTTGACCTTCCCTGGCGTCAGAGGTATCC
>NZ_JBFUGE010001196.1:0-927 GCF_056403075.1 Ideonella sp. P3_A4
GGGAGCGGGCACTGCAGTCCTCGATGCGGCGGGTGTGCCGCAAGACTCGCCCGATCCGGCATTCATCGTCGCCGCCGACTTGGCCAYGACAACCGACTTCACGGGTGCATTCATCACCGCGCTGGGTGCTCCCAGGCGGTTCGAGCGCGAGACCGACCCGCCGCTGGTCTGAGTCGCCAGTCATCAGAGTCGACGGCGTATCCACCTACAAGTGAATGCCGCCTTGCCTGGATGCGATTCGCCGCCGATGCAGCCAACATGGTCGCTCGCCTCACCACCCATCCGAAGATGTTCTTTGGCCGGTCAGAGGCAATAGGAGACCACCATGTCCACTTTAATCACTCGCTCGACCCTCGTGGCATCGGCCTTGGCCACTGTGCTGATTGGGGCCTTCGCTCAAACATCCACGCCAATGGCGCCCGCTGCCCCCACAACGGACAAGGTGGGCGTGTCACCGGCGACTGCGGCCACTGCAACCGACAAGGCCGTGCCGCGAGCAGACGTCGGCACCGTGGTTCGTACCGGCCCGTCCGCTACCGACAAGATGGCACCCAACTCGAGCACGCCAGCATCAACTGACGCAGCCATGAGCGCCGACAGCACGATGCCGCCGCCCAAGACCGATCGCAACTGATCGATCCATGTCCGCTCACTACCCTCACCACTGAATGAAGGATCTCAACATGAATGAAACCAACGCCAACACTCGCCTCGTGACTGGCCTCTTCCCCGACCGCGATAGCGCCGAAGCGGCCTACGCAGCGGCGACCGAACGTGGCTACACCAAGGATGACGTCAACCTGGTCATGTCCGACAAGACGCGATCGACACACTTCGCCGCGGGCGGTGTCGAAACCGAGTTGGGCAACAAGGCGGCCAAGGGCGCTGGTGTTGGCGGGGCCATTGGCGGCACGCTGGGCGCGATCG
>NZ_JBFUGE010001197.1:0-917 GCF_056403075.1 Ideonella sp. P3_A4
CTACCAGGTCACGCTCGATTTGTCGCTGTTCCTGCAAAGCTATCTGCTGCGGCAGGTGTCGGTCGGCTTCGCCGCCGTCGTCGGCAGCTTCATCGCCCTCACCTATCGGCGCGCACCGGACGAGGGGCACCCTCGGTCGAAGGCCGAATGGTCGGTGCGGATCGGCCTGGTGCTGGTCACGGCAGCGGCGGCGCTCTCGCTGTTGAAACTGTGGTCACCCGAGTTCAAGGTCAGCCCGATCCGGGTGCGCTTCGCCTCGTTCGACGCTTTCGCCGGCAAAGCCGACGGGGCGACGCCTTCCGCAGCTTCAGAAAAAGCCGTCGCCGACTACCAGCACCTGCGCGCAGTGACGCAGTACCTGCTGTACGAGATCAACCACCGCCAGCGTGCGTGGCAGCTCGAATTCGACACCACGCCATTCCGGACCGACCAGGTCACCCAGGCCGATGAAGACCGTTGCTCGCGYGACGACACACCGCCGCTGTGCATCGCAGAGGCCCTGCAAAAACAGATGGCCACCGAGAACACCAAGCGCCCGCTCGTACTGATCACCGCGCAGCCGCTGGGCGGCGGCGGCACGCGGGCCTGGTTCTGGCTCAATCGCGGTCCGGTCTCGGTCGTCACGCTCAGTGACTGGGGCGGGCCGGCCAGCGCAGGTTCGGTCGAATACCTCGCCTACGCGCTGGTCGTGCAAAGCGTGATGATCCACATGCAAGACCACTGCGGCTTCTTGCAGCCCCCCACCGGCGCTCCCGAGGGCGTGGTGGTCGGCAACGTCTTCGACCTGCAGCCCGGCATCGACGCGATGCGTGCCGCGGTGCTGACCGGCCACTTCTCGCCGGACGATGAGCGCCAACTGCTCAACTGTTTCGGCCCCGAATACATGCGCACCGCCGTCAGCCTGACCAGCTTAGGCT
>NZ_JBFUGE010001198.1:0-914 GCF_056403075.1 Ideonella sp. P3_A4
CTTCTGCCCACCGCCCGAGGCGGGTGCGCTGGAGAAGCTGCTCGCCGGTGCCGGCGCTGCCGAATCGGCGGCCGAACCATGCCGGAAATGCGTCAGCAGCCGGCGCGCGATGGCCGGCGACAGCGGCGGCTGGCCGAGCACGATCTTGCGCAGCTCTTCCACCAGCACATCGAAACGATCTTCCTTCAGCAGATAGCCGTCGGCGCCACATTGCAGCGCCGGGAACAGGTGGTCGTCGTCTGAATACAGCGTCGTCACCACCTTGGTGGCGGGGTACTGTGTCAGCTCGGCCAACAGCTCCAGGCCATTGCCATCGGGCAGTTCCAAGTCGACCAACATCAGCTTGAACGGATCAGCGCCGTGCAGGCCATGTGGACCCGTCAACGCGATCTGCTCGCGTGCGGTTTCGAGGTCCCCGGCCTCGGTGATCGAAATCGGATCGCTGAAGCTTTCCCGGAGCACACGCGATAGAAAATCGCGGGCCACCGGGTTGTCTTCGAGGATCAGCACCTTCACGGTCATTACTCGCTCCCTTTACAACCTAGCGTCGGGCGGCATGCTAGCAGTGTGCCGAGGGGKGACCGAGCCCCCTTTTGGGGGACGTGCTCGGCCCATCCCTCTCCCTATTCTTAGGGGGAACGGCTCAGGAGTCCATCGCGATCTGCATCAGTGGTTGACCAGCACCAGCTTGCCCTTGATGGCGCGCTCGGCCATGCGGCGGTAGGCGGTGGGCAGTTCACTCATCGGCAACAAGGTGTCGATCAGCGGCTTGATCTTGCCCTCGGCGTACCAGCGGGCGAGCTCGCCGAGTGCGCGCGCATTGGCTGCAGGCTCGCGGCGCACGAAGTCGCCCCAGAACACGCCGACGACCGAGGCGCCCTTCAGCAGCGACAGGTTGAAGGGCAGGGCGGGGA
>NZ_JBFUGE010001199.1:0-912 GCF_056403075.1 Ideonella sp. P3_A4
TCGCCGAGCGCCGGGCACAGCAGAAGGCTGAGCGGGCCGCTGCGGTGGACGAGCCGGCCTCCGAGTCGCCCGACGTCACCCCCAGCGACCCGATTCCGACCGGCTTTGCCATCGAACTGCCGATGGACGAACCGCCGCCGCCCAATACCTGACCACCGACCCCATGACCAGCCTGACCCTGTTCACCCCCGCCGGGGTGCTGCTGAAAGCGGCCCCGCTGCGCCTGGCCGCCAAACGGCTTGCCGCGATGGGCTTTGCCGTGACCATCGACGAAGCCGCGCTGGCCAGGCAGCAGCGGTTCGGCGGCAGCGACGAGCAGCGCCTGGAAGCCCTGCACCGCGTCGCTGCCGAGGCCCCCTCGATTGCCATGGCCACCCGTGGCGGCTACGGCTTGACCCGCCTGCTCGACCGAATCGATTGGAAGAAGCTCAAGCGTGGCGTCGACAAAGGCACCCGCTGGGTTGGCTACAGCGACATGACGGCGCTGCAAATGGGGCTGCTCGCCCACACCGGCGCGCCAAGCTGGTGCGGCCCGCTGGCGGTGGATGACTTCGGCCGCGAGGTGCTCGACGATGTCACGCCCGATTGTTTTGCCGAGGCGATGAGTGGCGAGCTCGAAGCGATCGGTTTTCGCACCGAAGCCGGCTTCGATGGGGTGCAAGCCAAGGGCGTGCTGTGGGGCGGCAACCTGACGGTGCTGACTTCGCTGCTCGGGACTCCACACTGGCCGCAGGTCAAGGGCGGGATCCTGTTCGTGGAGGACGTCAACGAACACCCGTACCGCGTCGAGCGGATGCTGCTGCAATTGCACCAGGCTGGTGTGCTGGCGCGCCAAAAAGCGGTGGTGCTGGGGGCCGTGAGCGACTGGAAGCCCTCGCCGATGGACCGGGGCTACAACCTGAAGGCCATGGT
>NZ_JBFUGE010001200.1:0-910 GCF_056403075.1 Ideonella sp. P3_A4
CTTGTAGGACAACACCTCGCGTCATTGCACAGGGTTGCAGCTGTAGCGCCTTCAAGCGCTTTGCGTCAGGCAAAGCTTTCTACGATGGGGCCAGCCTGTCGAGCCGAGCAGTCCTTGAGCGACAGGCCCTTTTGCCACTTCGAAAGGACTTCCTTTGATGACCCGTTCCCTGATCGCCCTCGTGACCTTCGCCGCCATGGCCGCCCCGGTGCTGGCTCAGACTCCCGCCCCGGTGGCCGCGCCCACGCAGGCTGCCTCTGAGCCTCCGGCGCCGCCCGCGCCGCCTGCACCCGCATCGTCGCCTACCGACCCGAAGACCGACGCCGGCAAGAAGGAGAACAAGCAGCCCAAGCTCGAGCCCAAGCCCCAAAGCGAGGCGAAGTAAGGCACGGCGCCTGACGCCTTGCCGGTCCATTCCCCCATGACGAACGGGCGGTGCCTGTTGGCACCGCCCGTTTTTCGTGGCGCAGCGGGGCCGCGTCAGCAGGGGCGTTCGTCGGGGCGGCTGGTGTCGGCGTCGCCGTCGCTCAGCTGGGCCGGTGGCTGCTCGGGCATGAAATCGGATGACCACCAGCCGGCGGCCACGCTGGCCTGGCGGGCGCGGGCTTTGAGCAGCAGATCGCTCAACACCGCCGGCTCCAGCGGCTTGCGGATGAAGTGATCGAAGCCGGCGACGAGGCAGCGCTCTTCGTCTTCCAGGCTGCCGGTGGCCGTCAGGCAGACAAAGAGAGCGTGGGTGATGCGGCCCTGCAGCTTGCGGGCTCGGGCCAGCACTTCGCAACCGTCGTGGCCGGGCATGTTCAGGTCGAGGAAGACCAGCGCCGGCTGGAACAGCTCGGCGACCCGGATGCCCATTTCGCCGCCGAAGGCCACGGCGGTCTTGCAGCCGATCATCTGCAGCAAGTAGCTC
>NZ_JBFUGE010001201.1:0-909 GCF_056403075.1 Ideonella sp. P3_A4
GCGCAGCGGTCAAGGCCTTGGGCCTGAAATTTGCCCCAGCGGTGCGGAGTCGGGCGTAGCCGCAGGGTTGCGTCACCACCACCACCAACGAGAGGGACTGCAGCATGTGTGACGACGACGATCTGGAAGGTGTACGGCTGTGGTTCTACGGTGGCACGCCGCCGGTGGACGACGCGAGGCAGGACGAGCAGGAGGCGCACTCGTCACCGGGTTGCGCCTGGACCTGGGCCATGGCGCAGCACCACGAGCAGGCTGCCAACCCCGCGCCTGAACTGATCACGGCCTGAAGGCCGAAGCCGGAACCGGGGCACACTGGCCCCCGCCGCCACGTTGGCGCGAGGGGAGGTGCATGGCCGATGTGTTGTTTCCGGTGCCCAGCCTGGATTTCGATCCGTCCGAGGTCGCCGTCGGCTGGCAAGTCTTGTGTGAGCTTGGGCATCAGGTGAGCTTCGCCACGCCCAACGGGCGTACGGCCGAGGCCGATCCCATCATGCTCAGCGGCCGAGGGCTCGACCCTTGGAGCCCGCTGCCCCTGATCGGCCGGTTACCGCTGCTCGGTCTGGTGCTGCGCGCCAACGCCGACGCACGCCGGGCCTACCGGGCGATGCAGCAAAGCCCGGCCTTCCAGAGCCCGCTGGCCTGGGCCGAGTTGAACGCTGAAGATTTCGATGGCCTGTGGCTCGCTGGTGGGCACCGTGCGCGCGGCATGCGCCAGTACCTGGAAAGCCCGCTGCTGCAAACGCTGGTGACCGGTTTCTTCCAGGCCGGCAAACCAGTGGCCGCCATCTGCCATGGCGTGTTGCTGGCCGCACGCAGCCTGGATGCGTCCGGCCGCTCGGTGCTGTACGGCCGCAAGACCACTGCGCTCACTTGGCAGCAGGAACGCACCGCCAGCCTGCTGGCCCACGT
>NZ_JBFUGE010001202.1:0-908 GCF_056403075.1 Ideonella sp. P3_A4
GGGAGCCTGCGTGCGGGCAAGCGGGCCGCCGCGATCATGAGCCTGGTGCACTCGGCGCGGCTCAATGGGCACGAGCCCTACGCGTACCTGCGCGACGTGCTTGAGCGGCTGCCCACGCAGCCCGCCAGCCGCATCGTGGAGCTGCTGCCGCATCGCTGGCAGCCGTTGGGCGCCACAGCCTGAACTGCCTGCTCGTCTCCAAGACGGGATTGCCGGACGCTTACCGCGCTGGGGYGAGACGCCATGTTCGATGTCCTGCGCAGTTGCGCGGATGCTGGTGCCGCCCAGGCGGGCGATCACAAGACCACCAACAGCCATCACCGCTTCCGGCGGCACCCACCTGCTCAAGGCCGGGCCGCAGCAGGTCCGCATCATGAGGGGCCATGGCACGGCCATTGAGGATCGAATGGCGGGGGCGCGGTACCACGTCACCTCGCGAGGGGACCGGCGCGAACCGATCGTAATCGATGACCGTTGCGACTCTCAGTGGAGGGACCGATACCGGGTGCACGCGTGGATCTCGCCACTTGCTCTCCGAAGCCCGCTAGCCGCCGTAGCCTTCGCCTGGCCCAGAGAGTTCATTCAGCGCCGACGACATCGCCGTCATCATCGCCCGTTCACCTTCGCTGAGCGACGGATGCCAGATGTCGAAGATCAGGATGACGCGCAGCTTGTCGCTGTTGTTCCAGGCCTCGTGTTCGATCGTGTCGTCGAACACCCAGGCCGTGCCCGGCTCCCATTGTCGGGTTTGATTGCCGACGCGAAAGCCGCAGCCTTCCGGCACGATCAGTGGCAGGTGTACCAGCAGCCGCGCGTTGCTGACACCGTTGTGCGGCGGAATGCGGGTGTGCGGCTTGAGCAGCGAGAACATCGCCACTGGCGTGCGGCCTGGTTGATCGGGCTGAGGC
>NZ_JBFUGE010001203.1:0-907 GCF_056403075.1 Ideonella sp. P3_A4
GCGTCTGCTCGCGCGACAGCAGTGCGGTGGTGGTGGCGAGCAGCGGCACGTCGTGAGGCGGCAAATCGGCCGCCACGTCGACCACACCGCGGGGCAGCGTCACGGTGGACAGGAAGGGCAGGTGGCGCGAATAGGCCTCGTTCTGCTCGAAGGCCATCAGCGCAATGGCCGGGTCGCGCAGCAGCGCGCGGATCAGGCTGGCCTGCGGCGCCGAGATCAGCACCGTGACGTCCAGCTGGCCCTGGCGCAGCGCCGCGCCGGCGGCTTCGGGCGCCAGATTGGACAGCCGCAGATCGGCCGGCTTCAGCTGGTTCAGCGCCAGCAGCTTCTCAACAATCTGCGGTACACCGCTGCCGTCCTGATCCACATTGACTCGCAGGCCGCGCAGCTGGGCCAGGCGCTGCAGTTCGCCGCCGGGCTGGCGGCGCGCGATGCCGAGATCGCGGCGGTAGAAGATCCAGATCGGCTCGTAGAACAGACTGCCCAGCGAGACGATGCCGGCCTCGGTATCGGCCGCCGGATCGGCCATGCCGCCACGCACAAAGCCCACATCGGCCGTGCCTGCACGCAGATAGGCCAGATCGTCCTGCGCGCCTTCGCTGGCAATCAGCTCCACCTGAATGTGCTCGCGCGCCAGTGCCTTCGCATAGCCCTCACCGAAGCCGGCGTAGGCACTTCCGGCCGGGCCGGTGGCCAGCCTCACCTGGCGCGGCGGCTGCGGATCCAGCCACCAGTAGGCCGCCACCAGCAGGCCTCCACCGAGCAGCAACAGAGGGCCCATCGAGACCATCATGTCGCGCAGCGTCTGCAGCAGCAGGCGCAGGCTGCGGGTGGCATGCCATTGTTGAATCGGGGTCATGGCTTGCCATTCTGAGCGGGCAAGGTCTGGGCCTGCGTGTGGCAGACC
>NZ_JBFUGE010001204.1:0-907 GCF_056403075.1 Ideonella sp. P3_A4
CTTCAGAGCGGCCTCGATCTTTTCCTTCTCGCCGGCGTCCAGCTTCTCGCCATGCTCACCCAGGCTCTTCTTGACCGAGTGGATCATCGCGTCGGCCTGGTTGCGGGCCTGCACCAGCTCGAGCTTCTTCGCGTCTTCAGCCGCGTTCAGCTCGGCGTCCTTGACCATCTTCTCGATCTCGTCCTCGGACAGGCCGGAGTTCGCCTTGATGGTGATCTTGTTCTCCTTGCCGGTGCCCTTGTCCTTGGCATTCACGTGCAGGATGCCGTTGGCGTCGATGTCGAAGGTGACCTCGATCTGCGGCAGGCCACGCGGTGCCGGCGGGATGCCTTCGAGGTTGAACTCGCCCAGGCTCTTGTTGCCCGTGGCCATCTCGCGTTCGCCCTGGTAGACCTTGATCGTCACGGCCGGCTGGTTGTCGTCGGCGGTCGAGAAGGTCTGCGCGAACTTGGTCGGGATGGTCGTGTTCTTCTTGATCATCTTGGTCATCACGCCGCCCAGGGTCTCGATGCCCAGGCTCAGCGGGGTGACGTCCAGCAGCAGCACGTCCTTGCGCTCGCCGCCCAGCACCTGGCCTTGCACGGCCGCGCCCACGGCGACGGCTTCGTCAGGGTTGACGTCCTTGCGCGGCTCCTTGCCGAAGAACTCCTTGACCTTCTCCTGCACCTTGGGCATGCGGGTCATGCCGCCGACCAGGATCACGTCGTCGATGTCGGCCAGCTTCACGCCGGCGTCCTTCACCGCGATGCGGCAGGGATCGATCGTGCGCTCGATCAGCTCGTCGACCAGGCTTTCCAGCTTGGCGCGGGTCAGCTTGATGTTCAGGTGCTTCGGGCCCGACGCGTCGGCTGTGATGTACGGCAGGTTGACGTCGGTCTGCGTGCTGTTGGACAGCTCGATCTTGGCC
>NZ_JBFUGE010001205.1:0-901 GCF_056403075.1 Ideonella sp. P3_A4
GGCACGAACCGTTGACTTTCATGCTGGCCGCTCCCCATCAGTTGGTGAGCGGCAAGCATAGAGCGTCAGAGCGCCGCCACCTTGCTACCGGCTTCCCAGCCGCCGCCCAGTGCGCGGATCAGGCCGACCGTCGACTGGAACTGCGCGACCTTGACCTGCACCTCTTGCCGGYGGCTGCGCAGTTCGCTGCGCTGGGCGTCCAGCAGCTCCAGCTGGCTGACCAGGCCGTTCCGATAGCGCGATTCGGACAGCGTCGTGGCGCGCGCCGCCGACTCAACCGCCCTCGCCTGCGCCTTCGATCGCTCATCGAGCGAGCGCAGCAGCGCCAGCTCGTCCTCGACTTCGCGGAAGGCAACCAACACCTGCTGCCGGTAGTCGGCGAGGCTCAATTCGAGCGAGGCCTGCGCGGCATCGACACCCGCCTGCCGACGCCCGCCATCGAACACCGGCAGCGACAGCAAGGCGCCAACCGCCCAGCTGCGCGCCGACCACTTGAACACGTCAGACAGCTCGGGCGACGCGTAGCCGCCCGAGGCCGTCAGCGACAGGTTCGGGAACCACGCCGCCTGCGCCACGCCAACGCGAAGCTGAGCTGCCTGCATCTGGCCCAGTGCGGCCGCCACGTCGGGCCGGCGCGCCAGCACGGCGCTGGGAACGCCAGCCGGGACCTGCGGCACCGCGCCGCGCCAGGGCGCCTGCTCGATCGAGAAGCCCGCCACCGTGTCACCCACCAGCACCGCTATCGCATGCTCCAGCAGCGCGCGCCGTGCGTCGAGCGCCAGTGCTTCCGATTCGGTCTCGGCCAACTCGGTGCGCACCCGCGCCACATCCAGCTCGGCCACGTCGCCGGCGCGTTGTCGGCTTTCGACCAGGCGCAGTGTGTTGCGGTGTGCGGTCAGCG
>NZ_JBFUGE010001206.1:0-900 GCF_056403075.1 Ideonella sp. P3_A4
ACACTACATGGACGAGATCGAGGCCATCGCCGACCGCGTCGCCATCATCGACCACGGCCAGGTGCTGCGGGCTGGACCCTTGGCCGAGCTGCTGGCGCAGGACGCAACCCAGCTGGCCGTGGTGGCCGACGGCATCTCGCCCGACGCACTGGTGGCGCTGCTCGCGCGTATCGGGCCAGTCGAGCGCCGTGGTGAACTTGTCAGTGTCGAGTTGGGGCACACGCCGGCCTCGGTGGTGTTTGCTGCGCTCGAGGCGGCCGGTGCCCAGGTGCGCCATGCCGAATTGGGTCGGCAGAATCTCGAGGAGCTGTTCATGGCGCTGACCCACCGCTCGCTGCGGGACGACGCATGATCGCCGGCCTGGTCCGCAAAGAGCTGCTGACGCTGGTGCGCGACCCGCACGGCCTGGCGGCGCTGTTTCTGATGCCGCTGGTCTTCATCGTCGTGATGTCGCTGGCGCTGAAAGACGTCTACCGTCCGCCGCTGCGCACGATGGCCTACGCCATCGACGTGCGCGACGAGGGTGAGCCAGCCCGCACCTTGGCAGCCTTGTGGGCTCGCGACCACGGGGCGGTGCAGGCCACGCTCGCCGACACCACGGCGCCATTGCGTGCCGGGACGCTGAAGTACCTGCTGATCTTGCGGCCGGGCTTGTCCGACGAACTGAAGAAGCCGGCCTTGCCAACCGAGCCGCTGCTCGAATTGCGCGTCGAGCCCGGCATGGATGCCGGCCTGCTCGCCGCACTGACGGCCGACCTGACCGGGGTCGCCGGCGAAATGAAAGCCCGCCTCGCGCTGGCCCGCCTGGGCCCCGAGCCGCCGGCGGATGCCTCAATGGCAAGGCTGATCGATGCGCATCGGCTGGACACCCAAGGGCCTCGCCCCAGCGCCGTGCAGCAG
>NZ_JBFUGE010001207.1:0-900 GCF_056403075.1 Ideonella sp. P3_A4
GCCGTACTGGTTGGTCTGCAGCGGCGAGGTGTCGCCATACATGCCCCACAGCGTGCCATTGGTGTAGTAGGTGTCGTCCGAGACAGCGGTGTGCTGGTAGATCCAGTTCGGCTCGGCGAAGTCGACCGCGTCGTGGGCATGCAGCGCGCGCACCGCCGCGGCGATGTTGGCGCCTTGCGGCAGGCTGATGCGGTGCAGGTCACCACGCACTTGCTCGAGGATCTTGCCGCCCAGGCGGCTGACCGCCTCTTGGCGCAGGGCTTGAGCCGCACCGGGCTTGAATTGCACCAGCATTTCTGCCGGCACGTAGTGGCGGTGCGACTGCTGCAACTCGGCCACGACTTTGTCCGGCTGGCCGCCGGCCAGCGCGACGCCCGACAGGGCCGCCAACGCGCTGGCAATCAGGGTGCGGGTGAATTGGGGGGTGGAACGGGGCATGGTAAAGCTCCTCAAACCGGGCAATGGATGGGGCCGGAACGATCGCTGGTGAGCGGCCGGCGGGCCATGTGTGCAAGCGGGCCGTGGCGGCGGCGGGCCCAGCAAGGGAACACCATGCTGGGTGACGCGACGCGTGCTGTCGAGCCTTCAGCCTAGGGAGGGGTTTACGCCGCATCGACCAGTCACAGAAATGACTTTGGATTGCCCATTCAAAAGGCTCTTTGCGCATTGCCTATGGATGAGCGAATCGGCCGAGGGAGAGGCTGAGGAGCTGCTCCGGAGGTAGGTGGCGCGGCGCGCAGCGGTCAACAGCCCTGAACCAACCCAGGTAGTGGTGCAGGTAGGTGGTAGCCACACCGCGAAAGCGGCGCAGCCAGCCCTTGAGCCGTGAGTGGTAGGCGTTGACGTTCTGGATGTGCCAGGGCCCACGCACGCGCGGGCCGGTCGTCATGTTCAAGGCGT
>NZ_JBFUGE010001208.1:0-898 GCF_056403075.1 Ideonella sp. P3_A4
GCTCTGCAGCTCGGCCGATGTGCTGATGCGGAACTCGGCCAAGCGTGGCCGCAGCAAGGCCACCGGGTGGCTGGCCAGCGACAGGCCGGTGCGCCGGTAATCCGCCAACAGAGCGGCACCGACGCTGGGCGCTTCGAGCGCGGGGCGTTCAGGCTCCTCGGTACGGGTGGCGCGCAGCACCGCGGCAGCCGCCGTTCGCGTGTCCACACCCGCCACTTCCCAGGCCGCTTCACGCCGGTGACCCGCCAACGCCGACAAGGCATTGCCGTCGGCCAGCAAGCGCAGTGCATGCGCGTCCAGATCGGCGCGACGGGCCAGGTCTTCAACGCTGGTGAAAGGCGCCTCAGCGCGCGCCGCCACGATGCGCTGAGCCGCGTCTTCGCGAAATCCGCTGAGGCGGCTGAAGCCCAGGCGGACCGGGCGCAGCGTGTGGGGCGGCGGGCTGTGGCGGCGACAGACCGACTCGGGCGGCAATGCCTCAGCCGCTTCACCTGAGCCCTCGCCTGGCCCACCGTTGCCACGGAACACGCCGCCCGCACCGTGCCGACCTTGACCATCGTCTGCCGCATCGACCTCGCCCGCCACGGAAAGGCCAGGGGCATCCTGCAAAGATGCGCCGACCCCGGCGCTGTCGTCGCAGGCATCAACCATTGCCGAGGCTGAGGGCGACATGGTCGAAGCGTTGCCCAGGTCCTCCAGCGTCGAATCCCATTCGCTGCAAGTCACATCGACAGGGCTGACGGTGACGCCATGCGCACGCGCATCTCGCACCAACTGCGCCGGCGCGTAAAAGCCCATCGGCTGGCTGTTCAGCAAGCCGACAAGGAACGCATCCGGGTGGTGGCGTTTGATCCAGGCACTGATGAAGACAAGCAGCGCGAAGCTCGCGGCATGGCTC
>NZ_JBFUGE010001209.1:0-893 GCF_056403075.1 Ideonella sp. P3_A4
GAGGTCTGCTTCATCGAATTCGCCGAGCCGGGCTTGCATGACGGGCTGCTCGCCGCCGCACGCCACTCGCGCCGCGTGCTGGTGTTGCCACTCATCCTCAACGCCGCCGGCCACGTGAAGATGGAGATCCCCGAGGCCATCGAGCACGCGCGCGAGCACGCGCCAGACACCGAGTTCCTCTACGGCCCTCACCTCACCGCGTGCGACCCTATCCTGGGCATCCTCAAGCGCCGCCTTTCGCAGGCCATGGCCGAGCTGGACATGCCCGACCCGACGACCACCGGCGTGGTGGTGCTGGGGCGCGGCTCTTCCGACCGCCAAGCCAACGGCGAGATGGCCAAGATGGCGCGCTGGCTGCAGGAAGAGACGCGCCACGAGCTGGTCGACCTGGCCTTCACCGGCATCACCTACCCCCGGATCGAACGCGTCGCGCAACGGCAGGCGATGCTGGGCATGAAGCAGATCGTCGTGCTGCCGTACTACCTCTACACCGGCACGCTGGTGCAACGCATTGCGCGCCAGGTCGAGCACCTGCGCGTGCAGTACCCGACGATCCGCTTCGCCAGCACGGCCCACTTCGGCCACGAGCGCGAGATCTTCGAGCTGATGGAGCAGCGCGTGCTGGATCTGCAGGCCGGCGTGCCGCAGGCGCTGCTGCCCTGCGACGGCTGCAAGTTCCGCGAGATCGCGCACGACCTCGGCCACGGGCACTCGCACGAGCACACCCATGCGCCGATTGCGGTTGTGGCGGCGAGCGCGGTCGCGGTCGTGGCATGAGCTCAGTCAACACTGTCACCGAGCAGCTCACCGCCGCGGGCCGCGCCATCGAGCACGACTCCTTCGCCGTCATCGACAAAGAGGCAGGCCCGCACAACTACGACGAGGCCCAATGG
>NZ_JBFUGE010001210.1:0-885 GCF_056403075.1 Ideonella sp. P3_A4
TGTGGAGACACGCCACGACTATTTCGCGGATGGCCTTTGCCGYGCGATGCGCTTCGAGCCCACGACGCGCTGCAGCGAACTCATCAGAGCGTTCGAGCTGGTGCTGCGCACCAACGACCACAGCCTGAGCCTGCATGCGCCCGAGCACCGCCTGGCTGATCTGTGGCAAGAGGCGCACGCCGCCCCGCCGCCTTTGATGCTGAACTTCAGCGTGAGCAGCCTCGATCCGGCCTTCGCCTTCTACACCGAAGACGCCGCGGCGCAGCCCCTGCGCATTCCGCTGGGCGACGCCGACGAGGCCAACTGGCTGGACGGCCTGGGCCAGCGCCAGACGCTGCAATGGCACAGCCGGCACAGCATTTGGTGCTACTGGCTGCTGGGGGAATGGGAAGAGAAGGTGCTGACCATCGTCGACACCTCGGGCGCCCGCAGCTTCGACGCGCTGGGGCTCACCCCCCTCGGCAATGCCGATGCGCGGCGAGCGCATTGTTTTCGTTCGCGGGCGCCGTTGCCATTGGCCGAGCGCGCGCCCACCGGGTTGCAGCTGCGCGCGGGGCATTCCGCAGCGGCAACCCGGGTCGTCGTGTCCCAGCTGCCGGCTCCGCGGCCGTCGGCGCTTCAGTACGAGAGCGGGCCGAATGGCCGGCAGGCCGTCTCGGAAATTTTCGTCAGCCGCTGACCCACACAGGAGAAACCGATGGGTGTCATGAAAACTCCGGGCGTCTACATCGTCGAGAAGAACGCCTTCCCCAACTCCGTGGTCGAGGTGGCCACGGCGGTGCCCGCCTTCGTCGGTCATACCGAGTGGGCCGACAACCACAACACGCCGTTGACGCTGCGGCCCTGGCCGCTCGGCTCGATGGCCGAGTACCACCAGTATTTCGG
>NZ_JBFUGE010001211.1:0-881 GCF_056403075.1 Ideonella sp. P3_A4
ACCGAGAACGGGTGCTTGAACTCGCTCAGCACTTCGATCACCGAGCGCGTGATGCCCAGCTTGCGCTCGGCAGGCTGGTAGGCGTCTGTCGCGGAGCCGATGTTCAGCAGCATCGGCTCGTAGCCGGGGCTCTGCAGGGTTGCGCGCACCCGCTCGGCCGCATTGACCTTGGCGAAGATCTTGGTTTCGAAGTCCAGCCCCGGCGACAGGTTGAAGTAGCTGTGCGTCGGCCGCGCAAAGCAGTAGATGCAGCCGTGCTCGCAACCGCGGTACGGGTTGATCGACAGGTCGAAGTTGATGTCCGGCGAATCGTTGCCGGTCAGGATGCTCTTGACGCGCTGCTCGATGATTTCGGTGGTTTGCGGCAGCCTTTCCTCGGCAGCGTCCTGGTCGATCGTGCCCCAGCCGTCGTCGAAGCTCTCATGGTGGTCCTTGGTGAACCGGTGCTCGATCGCCCAGGCCGTGCCGCGCCCTTTCACCGCCACGGGTTCGACGGGTGACTTCTTCGCAGGCACGAAGACGACGGGCACGGCTTTCGTGCCAGAAGGCGGTGCAGATCGGTGGGTGGGGTGGCTGCTCGACATACTGTAAATATATACAGTATTGCCGTGCGCGCCAAGCTGGCGCGGCGACTTTTCAGCGCAAGCCCATCGCCGCTGATGACACCCCGTCCTGCGGCCGCGAGGGCAGCAGCCGGCGCAGGTCGCTCAGCAGCTGATCGACTTCGAAGGGCTTGGTCCAGTAGTCGTTGGCGCCGGCGGCCCGGGCTTCGGCTACCTCTTCCGGCATCGCGCTGGCCGACAAGGCCACCACGGTGAAGCCGCGCGTGGCCGGGTCGGCGCGCAGGCGCCGCAACACCTCGGCGCCGTGCAGGTCCGGCA
>NZ_JBFUGE010001212.1:0-879 GCF_056403075.1 Ideonella sp. P3_A4
CGGCAGCCTCGCGACCGCGGCCAGGATGTCGGGGTTCTCGACCATCTCGATCGCCGGCGGTTGGCCGCTGCCGTCCTTTTTGATCTTGTGCTCGTGTGGCGCCGTCGGCCGCCAATCGGCGACAGCTGCGGTGGCGATGAACACGTCGTGGGCGCCGGCCACCGGCAGTACCGCGTCATGCATCTGCTGCGCGCTTTGCACGTCGGCGCGCATCACGCCACGCGGGGTCGGCAGCGCGACCGGGCCGGCCACCAGCGTGACCTGGGCACCCGCCTCACGCGCGGCGCGAGCCAATGCGAAACCCATCTTGCCGCTGGACCGGTTGGTGATGCCACGTACCGGGTCGATCGCTTCAAACGTCGGCCCAGCGGTGATCAGCACGCGCTGGCCTGCCAGCCGCTTGGGCTGGAAGAAGGCGATCAACTCTTCGGCCAGATCCTCGGGCTCGAGCATGCGGCCGTCGCCGATCTCGCCGCAGGCCTGGTCACCCGCGTCGGGGCCCAGCAGCGTGGTGCCGTCAGCACGCAGTTGCGCCGCGTTGCGCCGCGTGGCCGGGTGGGCCCACATCTCGCGGTTCATCGCCGGCGCAATCAACAGCGGGCAGCGCTCGATCGGTCGCGCCAGGCACAGCAGCGACAGCAGGTCGTCCGCGCGCCCTTGCACCAGCTTGGCCATGAAATCGGCGCTCGCCGGCGCCACCAGCACCGCATCCGCTTCGCGCGACAAATTGATGTGCGCCATGTTGTTCGGCTCGCGTGCGTCCCACTGGCTGGTGTAGACGGGCCGATTCGACAGAGCCTGCAGCGTCACCGCGGTGATGAAGGCCTCGGCGGCCTCGGTCATCACCACCTGCACCGTCGCACCGGCCTTGACCAGCTC
>NZ_JBFUGE010001213.1:0-876 GCF_056403075.1 Ideonella sp. P3_A4
CTGCCGGTGCAGCGCATTCAGATCTGAGGACGCTACGCTCGTCTCGCGCTTCACAGCGCGTCAGCGTCAGGTGGTGCCCGGAACCGGGTTCGAACCGGTATGCCCCGATGAAAGGGCGGCGGATTTTAAGTCCGCTGCGTCTGCCTGTTTCGCCATCCGGGCGGGCACGGAGATGATACGAGCGATGCGCATCGTGGTGCGTTGCTCTAAAAACCTAACCTGACTTCTGAACGCACCCGACGCGGCGCACGTCAGAAACGAAAAAGGGAAGCTGCGGACAGCTTCCCTTCATGTATTTGGAGCGGGAAACGAGGCTCGAACTCGCGACCTCAACCTTGGCAAGGTTGCGCTCTACCAACTGAGCTATTCCCGCATGGTGTCATCAGTGCTGGAGGCGCGGCCCGGAGTCGAACCGGGCTAGACGGATTTGCAATCCGTTGCATAACCGCTTTGCTACCGCGCCGCACTCAACCGATGCCGTGCCCTTCACTCGCCATGTCCAGCGTGCCTGATAAAAAAGGGAAGCTGTTCAGCTTCCCTTCACGGCATTCTGGAGCGGGAAACGAGGCTCGAACTCGCGACCTCAACCTTGGCAAGGTTGCGCTCTACCAACTGAGCTATTCCCGCATGGCTCCTGACGGAACACTTTCCCTGCTGACGCGCTTGGTGTCGCTCGCTGTGAATCGCTGTCTTTCAACTGCGTTCCCAGCGCAACAGGGAAGCAAAGATTATAGGATGAATTTTGGGCTTCCCGCAAGTCACTGTGCAGTTTTTGCAAAGCGACTTGCGGGCATGCTGCAACACCTCTCAAGAAACGAAGGGCCGCTCCCAAGTTTCTTGATCCCCCGCGGGGGCGGGCCGGGCACAGCCCGGCCC
>NZ_JBFUGE010001214.1:0-874 GCF_056403075.1 Ideonella sp. P3_A4
GGCCTCTAACTCGCCGGCCGGCTCGGGTACCGCCAGCATCGCGCTGCGCGGCCTGAGCGACAGCGAAACACTTGTGCTGTTGAATGGTCGTCGCATGCCGGTCAACGCGCTTTACGATTCGTCGGGCGCGGGTGCGGCTTTCGACATCAACTCGCTGCCGATCGGCGCGATCGAGCGCATCGAAATCTTGAAGGATGGCGGCTCGGCGATCTATGGCGCGGACGCCATCGCCGGCGTGGTGAACTTCATCACAAAGCAGGACTACCAGGGCATCGAAGCCACTGTGTCCTACGGTGTCAGCAGCGAAGGTGACGGCGCTGAAAACCGCCTGGGCATGTCCGCCGGTTTCGGTGACTACGACAAGGACGGCTTCAACATCCTGTTCGGGCTGGACTACTTTAAGCGCGATCCGATTCTGCGCAAGGACCGTGACATTTCACGTTCGGTCGACTTCCGCCGTTTCGGCGCACCTCGCGATGGCCGCAGCGGCTTCTCTCCCTACGGCAACGTCATTGACCCGAACACCGGCGGCTTCGTCGGCGTTACCTACCGCGATTGCCCTCCGGAGAATCTGAGCGGCGGCGTTTGCCGTTACGACTTCAACGCGAGCCTGCTGACCGCCTACAACGGCGCCAATCGCTTGAGCGGTCTGGTGCTTGGTTCGKTCAAGGTGACTCCGGACGTCAAGGCGTTCGCAGAATTCATCTTTTCGACGTCCAAGGACACCTTCAAGGCTCACCCGGTTCCCGACTACTTCATCGTGCCCATCATCGATGAATCGCAGCGGCCCTACGAGATTCTGGATGCTGACGGCAACGGTACCGACTCGATCTACATCGCCGGCCGCTTCATGCAAGGTGGCCCGCGCACGACC
>NZ_JBFUGE010001215.1:0-870 GCF_056403075.1 Ideonella sp. P3_A4
CTGCATCACCGAGCTGCTGGCCGCCACCGCGCGCGGCAACAGCACTGGCGGCACCAGTGACGGCGTCAGCGCCTGCAGCGCCGGCATCTGCACCGCCCGGGCCAGCCCCAGCAGCACCGAGGTCGCCAGGATCCAGCGTGYGTCGATCCAACCGCCCGCGCTGCCCGCAGCCAGGACCAGCGCCACCACCGCCTGCAGCATCAGGCTGCCGGCCAGCATCCAGCGGCGGTCATGCCGGTCGACCAGATGGCCCGCCGGCAAGGTGAACAGCAGGGCCGGCAGAAACTGCGCCAGCCCGACCAGGCCCAACGCCCACGGGCTCGACGTGATGTCGTAGACCTGCCAGCCCAGCGCCACCATCAGCATCTGGTTGGCCGCCGTGCCGCTGATGCGCGCGCCGAGCAGGCGCAGATAGTCGTGCTGGTCGCGCAGACGTGGCGCGGCCGATTCTTCTGTCAGGGAAMGCATGCCGCGCCGATTGTCGGCAAGGGCGGGCAGTCTTGCTGGTTGAGGGACTTGCGGCGAGTCGGCGCTTGAAGTCAGCCGGCCGACTTGAAGGCCATCACGGCCTGGTTGCGCAGCGTGCGCAGCAGCGTCAACTCGCGCTCGCCGAAGTCCAGTGGCGTCGAATGCCGGTCGACATAGATCAGCGCAAAGGGCGCGCCCTTCAGCATCATCGGCAGCAGCATGAAGCTGTGTGCCGGTGCGCCGCGGTACCACGCCGGCAGCCTGGGCCCCAGCGCGGTGCTGCGGCCATCGGCAATCATCGTGTCGGCGCCCTTCAAGCAGGCCGCGCCGAACAGGTCGCTCGGCTGCGGACCGCGGGCATCGACGATGAAGCGCTTGGCCATCTGGTCGGCGCCGTGGCCC
>NZ_JBFUGE010001216.1:0-866 GCF_056403075.1 Ideonella sp. P3_A4
GCCAGGGTCAGCGCGGCGATCCAGTGCACGATGCGTTCGGGTTGGCGTGAGGCCAGCAGCAGCACCGTGGCCATCGCCGATGGGCCGGCCAGCAGCGGCACCGCGAGCGGGAAGATCATCGGCTCGCGATTGCTGTCGGTCGCGTAGATCTCACCGCCCGAGGCGAAGATCATGCGGATCGCGATGATGATCAGGATCACGCCGCCGGCCACTTCGAGCGAGCGCTCGGACAGGTGCATCAGGCTCAGGAAACCCTGGCCGGTGAACATGAAGGCCAGCAGCACGCCGAAGGCGATCGACACCTCTCGCACGGYGACGATGGTGCGCCGCTCGGGCGCCACGCCGCGCAGCACCGAAATGAAGATCGGCAGGCTGCCGAACGGGTCCAGCACCAGCAACAGCAGCACGAACGCGGAGACGAAGGTGTGGTCCATGGGTCGCGATTATCGGCGGGTCTGCGCGGCAGAACTTCGGCGAGGCGGTGAGCTCGTGGCGGGCACCGTCCATCGCCAAACTGGCTGGGCCTCCCTTCCAGAGGGAGGTCGAGTGGGAGTCCTCTGCATGCTGGAGCCCCCGCTACGAGGGGGCTTGGGGGAGATCAACGTTCAGCCAAAGGCTGGGAGTCCGGGCGGCTTTTGCCGCTCGGGCTCCTAGCCCCGTGGATGGTGCTTGGCGTGCAGCGCCTTCAAGCGCTCGCGAGCGACATGGGTGTAGATCGTCGTCGTCGAGATGTCGGCGTGGCCCAGCAGCATCTGCACCGCGCGCAGGTCGGCACCGTGGTTCAGAAGGTGCGTCGCAAAAGCGTGGCGCAGCGTGTGCGGCGACAAGGGTGCGGTGATGCCAGCCTGCTTGGCGTATTTCTTGAC
>NZ_JBFUGE010001217.1:0-865 GCF_056403075.1 Ideonella sp. P3_A4
GATGATGAACTACCACGGCTCGCGGGGCCATGCCGGTGGAGGTCCGCTCGAGCAAAGGGTTAGGGCGCTCCGCGCTGCTCTTCAAATGTGTGCCTCAGATAGAAGACCGGCTGGCGGAAGGGCTCCTCCCATTGGAATGTGAGAGAGGTGACCCAATCCGATGGGCAAGTTCCCCAAGATCGTCCTCCTGTATCGCAGGTTCCAAGCGCAAGAGGGCCAAGTGCGAGCTTGCCCGCAAGTTGCACCTCGAACACTGAGAACTCATCGGCTCCCATCTCTCCCATGGGATTTGCATTGTGCCAACCGGAAGAGAAGACGAAGGTAAACGGACCACAGACTCGCACGACCTTTGCAGTTCCTGTTCGACGCGAATCTCCGCGAGAGTCAGGAGCACTGCTTTGCGTGAGCTCGACGGTGTTGATCTGTTGCAGGGTTCGGCCTGGAGCTTCCAGTACAACTGACGGACTTGGCGCGAGAAGGCTGTTCTCCGTGACATAGCCCCATTTAGAACTTGGATCACAAGACAAGAGAACTTCCTGCGCTAACGTCGGAACAGACGGGGCGAGCAGGAGCAGTGCTGTAAAGATGATGTGAAGTAGGCGGTGGGTCACGGTAGAGGGCCGACTCAAGGATGAAGTGCAACACCAGCGATGTCGGTGACTTTGAGTTGAGAGAAGACTTCGTGTGGAGTGCGGAAGCCGAGGATCTTGCGAGGAGTGTTGTTGAGGACGAACTCGAGGTTGCGCAGATCTTTGTCGGTAAGGGGCGAGAGGTCAAGGCCCTTGGGGAGGAACTCACGGATGATGCCATTAGCGTTCTCGTTGGAGCCGCGCTGCCAAGGGCTGTGGGCGTCGCAGAAGTAGAT
>NZ_JBFUGE010001218.1:0-862 GCF_056403075.1 Ideonella sp. P3_A4
GGCTACCGCCGCGCCTGCATCTACCACGTCACCAGCCCGAAGACGGAGGCGACGCGGCAGAAGCGGCTGGCCACGTTGATCGAGGATTCGGCGGCCGGCAGGCGACTTGGGCACACGACGAAGTACCAATAGGGCGCGGGCTCAGCCTGCCGGCACCAACCAGCACCAATCGGTCGACCGGTCTTCCTCGACCCAGCCGAACAACAGGTTCGTCGCTCCAGCGGCCGTGGCTTCCATCTCGGCGAAAGCCCGCAGCGCGGCGCGATCGCGCTGCAGCACGAAACGCGCATCACCACGCCACCCCAGGTGTTCGCTCAACGCCGCCAAGGTGTGGCTGGCCTGGCTTTGCATGAAGGCAAAAGGCATCGGCAAGCCTTCGGTCGCCTGCAAGGCGATGGTGCGGGTGGCGCTGCGCGGGCCGCTGAAGCTGGCCAAGCGCAGCACGGCACCTTCCGGCAGCGCGGTTTCGCCGGCTTGCGCCAGGCACTCGCGCGCGCCATAGAGCGCTTGCTCAGCCCACGGCCCGAGGCGGCGTGGCCGTTGGCCCAGCCGCCGCGCGAGCTGCTCGCGCCAATCGGCGGGCAGCGGGTCGGCCACGAAGCGCGCCTTTTCGTGCCACGCGATCATGCGTGCGTGTCCTCCAGCACCACCGCAGCGTGACCACCGCCAAAACCGAAGATGTTGGCCAGCAGGTGGCGGGCTGCACGAGGTGGCTTGCTGGCCAAGGTGGCGCCGAACGCAGGGTCGACTTCGCCGTCCACCCGGGGCCAGGCCCCGCTTTCGAGACAGCCCGTCAGCAGCGCCACTTCGGCCAACCCGGCAGCGCCCAGCGCGTGGCCGATCGCTCCTTTCAGGCTCATCA
>NZ_JBFUGE010001219.1:0-862 GCF_056403075.1 Ideonella sp. P3_A4
ATGAGGGCCTGACCATCGGCACCAATGCCGGGTTCCTGCTGGGCGGCCCGGAGTTCGACCGTTATGTGGCGGCGGGAAGAATCTTTCGCGACGCCGGAACGTCCAGCCATGGCAGCGTGCTGAAAATGCTCTCGGGCCGCAACGACTGCTATATCAACGACCGATTGTCCATTCGCTGGCAGGTCGAGCAGATCAAGCGCAACGGTGAAATCGACACCGAAAAGGTGTCGATCTTCGAGGCCGCCAGGCTGTACTCTGAAAAAGGGCACCTCGGGTACACCGATCGCGACGAGGGCCGATTTGCCTTCAAGAACAGCTTTGTTCAAGACTTCAATGCAGCCCTCATCAGCTTGAAGAACGACGGCGAAATCGAGCGGGTGGTTGAAAGATTCTTGAGTGGCCACCGGTGAGCGGCGCATGATCCCGGTTTTCTGATGCACGCATTCGCGCCCTCACCGAAGGCGACTGCGGCTTGCGAACCGGGGAGCCCTCATGAAGATCGTTGCAGCCGTGTTCCTGATCGCGTTGAATTCCGTCAACGCGCAAAGCCCTGCGGCCCCGACTGCTGCCGCCAGTTCACCGAAGACCCCTTGCGACGCGCTGGCGGCGGACAAGAAACTCTCCGGTGACGCTCGGGCCAAGTTCCTGAACCAATGCAACGACAACGCGGCCAGCGAAGGCAAGGCGGCTTGCGAGGCCAAGGCTGCCGAGAAGAAACTGACCGGCCAGGCCAGGACCAACTTCACCAAGCAGTGCATGGCCGAGACCGCGAAGATCTGACGCCATTCCACGGCATGTCCCGGCCCTTGAGGGCGGGCAGAAGCCCCGAGGTTTTCATGGCTGGTCGGCCGGTGTACAAGCA
>NZ_JBFUGE010001220.1:0-859 GCF_056403075.1 Ideonella sp. P3_A4
TCCTGGTGTCCTGGTGCTGCCCGACCTGAGCGGCTGGACAGTGCATGCCGGCGATTCGCGCGTCTACCACTTCCGCGGCTCCGAGCTGGTCCGCCGCACGATCGACCATTCGTACGTTCAACGCCTGATCGACGAAGGCAAGATCACCGAGGCCCAGGCCAACACCCACCCGCAGTCGAACCTGCTGACGGGCTGCCTCGGCACCCAGCAAGACCCGCCGGTCGAGGTGACCCAGATCGAGAAGCTGGAAGTCGGCGACACGCTGCTCGCCTGCTCCGACGGGTTGTGGCACTACCTGAGCCAGAAAGAGCTCGGCGCCATCGTCAATGCGCTGAACCCGCGCGAAGCCAGCGAAATGCTGATCAGCAAGGCCCGCCAACGCGCGCGCGGCACGGGTGACAACCTGTCGCTGGCGATGATTCGTGTAGAAGCCCTGAAATAGTGCCCCCACGGCCCCCTGCCAGGGGCCTGCCCCCCGAGGGGGGCTCGCGCAGCGGCCCGGCAAAGGTTCTATGGTTTTCGTCAAGCGGGAATGGCGAATCTGTCCGGCTCGAAGGGCTGGCCGCTGCGCCAGACGGCATAGGCGACTCGCAGGAGCTTTCTAGCCAGGATGACCAGCGCCTCGGTGGTCTTGAAGCCGCGGCTGCGAAGCAGTTGGTACAGGGGACTGAACACCTTGCTGTGAGAGGCCGACATGGCCGCCATGTACATCTGGCGACGCAAGTCAGGCGATCCACGCTTGGACAGTCTTCGCTTGCCGTGGCTGCGCCCTGAGTCGTGCGCCCGAGGGTCCAAGCCACTGAAGGCGACCAAGGCATCAGCGCTGACGAACTGCAACCGCGCCAACAGGCTGCTCAGC
>NZ_JBFUGE010001221.1:0-853 GCF_056403075.1 Ideonella sp. P3_A4
CTGCCGACGACAGCCAGCGTCGGCATCAGCATCTTTCCAGACGACGGGCAAGATGTCGAAACCCTGCTGATGAACGCCGATGCGGCGATGTATCGGGCCAAGGAGAAGGGGCCCGGCAACCATTATTTCTACTCCGTTCAGATGAATGCGCAGAGCCAGCAGCGGCTGGCGCTGGAGAGTTGCCTGCCCCGTGCGCTGGAGCGAGACGAGCTGTTCCTCGTCTACCAGCCGAAGCTGAATCTCTCCACGGGCCGGGTCACCGGCGTGGAGGCACTGATGCGCTGGCGTCATCCTTCGTTGGGCGTGGTCTCCCCGCTGCAGTTCATCCCTATCGCGGAAGACATCGGGCTGATCGACAGCTTTGGCCGCTGGGCACTGCAAGTGGCTTGCCAAGACGCGAAAGTTTGGCAAGACCAGGGCCACGCTGTACAGGTCAGCGTCAACCTTGCGGCGCGGCAGCTGGACCGCCCTCGGCTGGCCGAGGAAGTGGCGGCGGTCATTGCAGACGCAGGCCTCGAACCGGAGCAGTTCGAATTCGAGATCACCGAGAGCGGCGTGATGCGCAACCCGACCCAAGCCGCACTGCGGCTGCGCGAGTTGCGCGATCTGGGCGTGTCCCTGGCCATCGACGATTTCGGCACCGGGTATTCGTCCTTGTCGTATCTGCGAACCTTCCCATTGGGCACACTGAAGATCGACCGGTCTTTCATCAAGGATCTGCCTGAAGATGAGGACGCCGCCAACCTGACGGCCGGGATCATCGCGCTGGCCCATCGCTTGCGCATGAAGGTGGTGGCCGAGGGGGTCGAGACGCTCGGGCAAATGGGCTACCTGCGTGCCCAAGGTTGCGACG
>NZ_JBFUGE010001222.1:0-851 GCF_056403075.1 Ideonella sp. P3_A4
GAAGACACGTTCGCCAGCGACCAACGGCGCGGTCACCACCGGCGATTCGAGCTTCGCGCGCCACGTGACGCTGCCGCCATCCATCACGACCAGTTCGTTGTCACGGGTCACGACGGCGGCGTAGCGGCCGTCGCTGCCCACGCCGGCGGAAATGCGCCCGCCGGCTTCGCCGCGCCAAACCTCGCGGCCGGTCGCGGCTTCGAGCGCCAACACGGTGCCGTTGTCTGAAGCCACGTGGAAACGGCCCGCGCGCACCGCCACCGACAGCGGGAAGGTCACGTCGTTCAGGCGCGTGTTCCAGACCTGGCGGCCGGCGATCTGCGGCTCCAGCGATTCCAGGCTGGCCGGCTTGGGCTTGTCGGCAGAGCAGCCGGCCAACACGGCCAGGGCCACCAGGCTGATGGTGGCAAGCTTGGTTGACATGCGGACCGCCATCACTGGGCCACCCCGCTGGCGGCAGCCGCCGGCTCGGGCGCAGCGCCCAGGCTGGCCAGCTTCGACTCGACGATGCGGCGGTAGTCCAGCTGGTCGCTCATCGCCTTGTAGGACGCGAGATAGGCTTTCACCGCCTCTTCCTTCTTGCCCGAGGCCAGCAGGATGTCGCCACGGCGGTCATCCGCCAGCGCAGCGAATTCCGGTGACTTGACCGCGTCGACCTGCTTCAGCGCCTCGTCGTAGGCCTTCTTGTCCAGCAGCAGGGCCGACAGGCGCAGGTGTGCCAGCGCCTGGTACTCCTCGTCGGTGGCTTTTTCGGCCACCCAGGTCAGGCTGGCCTGCGCCTCGTCGCCCTTGCCCTTGTCGGCCTGCAACTTGGCTGCCTGCAAGCCCGCCTGCTGGGCATAGGCCGTGCG
>NZ_JBFUGE010001223.1:0-850 GCF_056403075.1 Ideonella sp. P3_A4
CGTCCACGATGCGGCCACGCGCTGCTCAGCTCGGCAGCGGCGGATGACAAGGCCATTCGAGGACGAACTCGGTCAGAACCGGTTCGTTCATTTTTTTGACCCCCTGATGCGGCGGAGTCTAGGCCAAGGGAACGATGTTGTCTTGCGCAGTCCGACACATCCCTCGTGGTCTATTGTTCGCGGCTTCGGTGCACCCTATGATGAATCGAAGGCCGTGCTCCGTGAGGTGCCCGTCGCCGAAACATTCGAGTGTCCGCATGCCCCTGCCGGCCGATCTTCTTCCGTCGTCACGCATATTGGTCGTGGACGACACACCGGCCAACCTCGCGCTGGCTGTGGTGGTGCTTGAGGTCTCGGGTTGTCAGGTCTTGACCGCCGAAAGCGCGGAGCAGGCCCAGTCACTCCTGAGCACCGTCGTGCCCGACCTGATCTTGATGGACGTGGCGCTGCCCGGCATGGATGGGCTGACCCTGACGCGGCTGCTCAAGGCCGACAAGCGCCTGCAGCATGTGCCGGTGATCGCCTTGACTGCATTCGCCATGGATGGCGACGAACTCAAGGCTTTGCAAGCCGGCTGTGACGGCTACATCACCAAGCCGATCGATACGCGGTCCTTGCCGACGCAGATCGAGCAGGTGCTGCAGCGGGCTGCCAGGCGACGCGAGGAGGCGGCGGGAGATTGATGACGCCCACCCACGCCGCGCTGGCTTGCGGGTTCAGTGCTTCAGCGGCGTCGCGATGAACGCCCCCTTGCTGCCTGCGCCGACGATCACGCCGTCGTCGTTGATGTCATAGATCCACAGGTCGCGCCAGTCTTCGGCGCTGTCGTCGAGCAGGGCAGACAGAAAGT
>NZ_JBFUGE010001224.1:0-849 GCF_056403075.1 Ideonella sp. P3_A4
CAAGACGACAACCGGCAGCCGGCGGCGACTTCACCCCCTTGAAAGCCGGTTCCGTCGCTTTGGCGGTGCTGCCGGCCTTGGCGCTGCCTAGCATCGCGCCCAGCCAACCCGCTGGAGCTTCGCCGATGCAACTGAACGTCAACGACAGGCCGCAGAAGATCGCGCCGACCGACCCTGAGATGCCCTTGCTCTGGGTTCTTCGCGAGCAGCTCCACTTGACCGGCACCAAGTACGGCTGCGGCGCCGGCATCTGCGGTGCTTGCACGGTTCATGTGGATGGCGCACCGCTGCGCAGCTGCGTGACGCCGGCCGCCGCACTGGCCGGGCGCCGCATCACGACGATCGAAGGGCTGGCTGCCGCCTCGCCGCAGCACGGCGCTGCACTGCAGCAGGCCTGGATCGAGCACCAGGTGCCGCAATGCGGCTATTGCCAGAGCGGCATGTTGATGGCCGCGGCGGGGCTGCTCGCCTCGACGCCCCAACCGACCGACGAGCAGATCGATGCGGCCATCACCAACCTCTGCCGCTGCGGCACCTATCCGCGCGTCAAGGCCGCGATCAAGCGCGCTGCGGGGTTGGCAGTATGAGGCCGGCAGCTACGTTCTCGGCACCACGCCGGCGTCTGTTGCTCAGTTCGCTGTTCGCCGCCGGCGCCTGGACGATCGGGCTCGACCCGCGCCCTGCCCTCGCGCAGCCCAAGCCGCCGCAGGTCGTCGACCCCAGCGTGCCGGGCTTCGGCATCTGGCTGCGCTTCGAGGGGCCCGGCCTGACGCTGCTGACGAACGTCACCGAGATGGGCCAAGGCACGCCATCGCTGGTGGCCGCCATCGCAGCCGAGGAGCTTGGGCT
>NZ_JBFUGE010001225.1:0-849 GCF_056403075.1 Ideonella sp. P3_A4
TCCTCAGGCTGAATCCGGGCCTCTGCGCTGCGGTTGATACCATCCGCCGCCCCACGCCTTCTCGTGGCCCTGCACCATGGCCCTCAAATCCACCATCTTCAAGGCCCAGCTTCAGATCGCCGACATGGACCGCGCGTACTACGCCGACCATGCGCTGACGCTGGCCCGCCACCCTTCGGAAACCGACGAACGCATGATGATGCGGCTGCTGGCGTTCGCGCTGTCGGTACCGGCCGACACCGACCGCGGCGCTCTCGAATTCGCCCCCGGCCTGTCGGACACCGATGCACCCGACCTGTGGCAGAAAGACCTGACCGGTGCGCTGATCCAATGGATCGAGGTCGGCCAACCCGATGACCGCCGCCTGGCCAAGGCCTGCGGCCGAGCAGACAAGGTGCGCATTTGGTCGTACAGCAGCTCGACGCCGATCTGGTGGAGCGGCATCGAAAACAAGGTGGCGCGCCTGGCCAACCTCGAGGTCTGGCAGATCGACGCCGATCAAAGCCAGGCCCTGGCCGCGATGGCCGAACGCGGCATGCAGCTGCAGGTGACCGTGCAGGAAGGCCATCTCTACGTCGGCAACGGCCGCGATTCGGTGGCCCTGGAACCAAGGCGCCTGAAAGAGATTCAGACACGGCGATGAGGGTGCACGGTCGCTGACGGATCTTGATCGGTTGGCCACTGGTGCTGGCCTATCATCCGCCGCGCTGGCCTGACCCGATGGGCCGGCACCTTTCGCTACCCGCGACTTCCATCCCCGCCAGCCCATGCCAAACCAACTGCTCACCACGCTCGCCGCCGCATTGATCGGCGCCGCGGGCTCCTCCGCCATGGCCCAGACTCCCAGCC
>NZ_JBFUGE010001226.1:0-847 GCF_056403075.1 Ideonella sp. P3_A4
CCGGCCGAGTGTGCATTCAACCAAGACCTGCTGGCCGGCGAGGCGCTCGGCCCCGCCCTGGCGAGCGTGTCAGCTCGCCACCCTGAATTCAGCTTCGAACAGTGGCTGCTGCGCGCGTTGCGCGATGGCTGGCTGGCCGGGCTTCATTCCCTGAATCAAAACACCTGAAGGAGAAACCCATGTTGACTGCGCCCCCTGTGCTGGCGCGCGCCTGGCTGCGCGTGATTGGCTGGCTTGAAGCCCTGCAACCGCTGGCCCTGCTGGCCGCACGCCTTTACGTGGCCAAGGCCTTCTTCTGGTCCGGCCTGACCAAGATCCGCGACTGGGACACGACGCTGGCGCTGTTCGCCGACGAATACCACGTGCCCGTGCTGCCCCCCGAAGTGGCCGCGGTGGCGGGAACCACCGGCGAACTCGTCTTGCCGGTGCTGCTGGCCATCGGCCTGGCCGGGCGCTTCAGTGCGATGGGCCTGTTCGTGCTGAACATCGTCGCCGTGCTGAGCCTGCAAGAGATCGCCGATGCCGCGCTTCAGCAGCACATCTTCTGGGGCAGCTTGCTGACCGGGCTGATCCTGTGGGGGCCGGGCAAGTGGTCAGTCGACCACTACATCGCACCTAGGTTCTTGGGCGTGGCGAGAAGGTGATCACCATCGGGGACGGCACGCGGCCGTTCTCGTCGCGCGGCAGCACGCCGGTCTTCTCGACCGCGCGCAGTACTGCGTCGTCCCATTCCTTGACGCCGCTGGTCTTGGTGATCTCCCACTTGGTGATCGTGCCATCGGGCATCACGGTGAGCTTGACCTCGGCCTGCGGGTTGCCGGGCACCTCGAACAGCAGCTGGATGTTC
>NZ_JBFUGE010001227.1:0-846 GCF_056403075.1 Ideonella sp. P3_A4
GGTCGAAAGCTTCGCCCAGTATTCAGCGCTGCTGGTGATGGAGAAGACCTACGGCAAGGAGCAGATGCGCAAGTTCCTGAAGTACGAACTCGACCGCTACCTGCGCCGCCGTGGCGGTGAGGTGGTCGAAGAGCAGCCGCTGGCCCGCGTCGAAGACCAGCCCTACATCCACTACCAGAAGGGCTCGCTGACGCTGTACTGGCTGAAGGAAGTGATCGGCGAGGACAAGGTCAACCGCGCCATGGCGCAGATGCTCAAGCAGTACGCCTTCAAGAGCGCGCCGTTCCCGAACACGACCGACTTCCTGCGCCTGTTGCGCGCCGAGGCCGGCCCCGAGCATGACCAGCTGATCACCGACCTGTTCGAGAAGATCACGCTGTGGGACGCGAAGGCCAGCAACGCCAAGAGCACCAAGCGGGCAGACGGCAAGTACGAGGTCACGTTCGAAGTCGAGGCCAAGAAGTTCTATGCCGATGGCAAAGGCAAGGAGACCGAAGCGCCGCTCGACGAGCCGTTCGACATCGGCGTGTTCAGCGCCGAGCCTGGCCGGCCCGGCTACAGCGCCGCCTCGGTGCTGTCGTTTGCTCGCCAGCGCATCCACACCGGCAAGCAGACGATCACCGTGCTGGTCGACCAGCCGCCGGTGTTCGTCGGGGTGGATCCGTACAACAAGCGGATCGACCGCAACTCGGGCGACAACCTGACCAAGGTCGAGCAACCTTGAGAGCGAGCCACGGCTGACCCCTCACTGGGCAGCACATTGAGCAGCCGGCGTGACGATCGCCACGCCGGCGCGCCGCACGCGGAAAGCGCCTGCCACGAGCAGGGGCTTGTCCCGCCCTTGCC
>NZ_JBFUGE010001228.1:0-845 GCF_056403075.1 Ideonella sp. P3_A4
ATGCGTGAACATGCAGACCAGCTTCATGCACCCGCCGTTCGGCTTCGCGCTGTTCTACCTGCGCGGCATTGCCGACACGCTGTTCAAGAACGGCTCGCTGCCGAAGAAGGTGGAGTCGAGCGACATCTACATGGGCGCGATCCCGTGGGTCGTGATGCAGCTGATCCTGGTCGCCATCGTGATCTTCGTGCCCGAGACGGTCACCGTCTTCCTCGAGAAGGAAAAAGTGGTCGACATGGACAAGGCCTCGGAGTTGCTCGAAGGCATGGGCAATGGACGCAGCAGCAACGATGCGGTGCCGGGCCTGACGGCGCCGGATGGCTCGTCGGCGCCAGCCTCGTCAGCCGAAGAAGACCCGATGGAAGCCTTCAAGCGCGCTGCTGAACAGGACGCTGCCGCGAAGAAGTGAAAACCAGCGCTGCGGCACCACGAAAGGTGCCGCAGCCAGCCAAAAAAAGGGCGGCTCGATGAGCCGCCCTTTTGTTTTGCCTGGACCGTGTGCGCGGTCCAGCGTCGGGATCAGAGCTTCTGCGATTGCATGAAGTCGTCGAAACCGGCTTCGGCGAAGCGGAACCACAGGTTCTGGTCGCGGCGGAAGTTGGCAAAGTCTTCGTAGACCTTCTTCCAGTTCGGGTTCTTGCCCGCCAGCTCGCTGTACAGCGCCATAGCTTCCTTGAAGCAGGCCTCCATCACGTCCTTCGGGAAGCGCACGAGCTTGGTGCCCGAACCCACCAGCTGCTTCAGCGCCGCCGGGTTCTTCGCGTCGTACTTGCCCTGCATGTCGATGTGGGCCACCGCCGACGCGCACTCGATGATCGCCTTGTACTCGGACGACAGTGCGTCGT
>NZ_JBFUGE010001229.1:0-845 GCF_056403075.1 Ideonella sp. P3_A4
TGCTTACGCCACTTGGCTGCACCGCCCTGGGAGGCCGCTTCGGTGACCGATGCTTTCTTCCCTCGTGCGCCAATCTCGGAGGTTGTGGCAAATGGGCTGGCCCCTTGGTCTTGTGCGAGCATATTGGCGTCAACGCATCAAAGAATCAGGTGAACTTTGCACTCGGAGAGCCAGATGAAGCGTCTTCCAACGTTGAAAGATGGTCGTTCGAAAAGGTCCCCGAGTTCATCGAAGTCACCTACCTCAACGACCACGCTAGTCGAGTCGTCTGCTCGAAGGGGTCACTTCAACCAGTCAGCAACGGGCAGTAGTCTCACTGCCAGCCAGCCGGCTAGCCCCTCCGTCAAGGGGACGTCCACAAGCGGGCTTCGCCCACTTATGACCGCCCCTTACGTCGAACGTTAGGCATCAATACCATGCCAAGAGTCACCTTCATCGACTACGCCGCAAGAGAGCACTTCAATCCCATGCGGTGGGTAGACAACGAGCAAATGGAAAGGCATAAGCGCTCCGGCGGCTTGTCGCCCTACAAAGTTTGCTTAGTCGAGGTGTGTAGCTTTCAATTTGAGTTCCACAGCGTCATGCAAATTGAGCTGTGTCTTGAGTACTACCAGAGGAGCATTCATCCCACGAGCAGGTTGCCTGTGTACACGCAGAACATTGGCGGCGATCATTGGGAAACTCAACGCTGGTTCGAGAAGCTACCTGTGGTTCTCCTCGAAAATTCGAAACGTCCCAAGGTCATCTCAGCGCTCACTCGAGCGCTTGCCGAGTACCGCAACCATCCCGGAGCAATCACCTCCACGCCAAAACCAGCGCTCTGGCGTAACGCCGATGCCTAACCC
>NZ_JBFUGE010001230.1:0-835 GCF_056403075.1 Ideonella sp. P3_A4
TGCACGACCTGCACGACATCGCCGCGCGACACAGCGGGCGGAACCATGGCCTGGCCCGCCACGAGGTAATGCCCAGCGAGCACGGGGCTGCGCAAGACGAGGCCCTCTGATTCGCCCGCCCACACATCGCTGCCGCCGGCAGCGATGTCGACATCCTGCTCGCGCAAGATGCTCGGCGACAGACGCGCACCCACCGGCAGATCGCGCAACGCGACCCAACCGGTCCGATAGGCCGCCACTTCGACGGGCACCAGCAGCGTCCGCTTGACGTGGCCAGCTTGCTTGACGTCGACCCACACCGCCATGCGGGACGACAGGCTCACGTTTCCGCTGACGTCCCGCGCCACCARCTCGGTTCCCTGCGCATCTACGACCGTCGACGACAAGCCGCGCGCCGGCTGGCTGAACTGGAAGCGATCGGCCCGCCCTTGCAGCGCGCGCTCGAGCGCACGCGAAGCCAGCGCATGCAGTTCGGCTGCTTCGACGACGCGCTCGGTCGATGCGACCGTCGGCGCCGGATTTGGCGCGCCGACCTGGTCGCGCTCGTACGCTGCCGCCATCAGCGGACATACCAGCGCGAACGCGATGGTCGCGTTCAGGAGGGCGATGACCTTCACTTGCGCAGGTTGTTGACCATGCCGAGCATCTCGTCGGATGCCTGCACGACCTTGACACTCGCCTCGTAGGCACGTTGCGCCACCATCAGGTTCACCATCTCTTCGACCAGCTTGACGTTCGAGCCTTCGAGATAGCCCTGGCGGATCGCGCCCACGCCGTCCTGCCCTGCCCGCGCAACGATCGGTTCGCCGGCCGCCTCGGTGGCACGGAACAGGCC
>NZ_JBFUGE010001231.1:0-829 GCF_056403075.1 Ideonella sp. P3_A4
GAGTGTGCGTCGCACCGGGCGGGAGCAAGAACGCGACTTGGCTGCCGAAAGGAAAGTTTGTGACGACATCACAAGGAGCGCTCCAGGTCTCCTTCGAGAAGGTAGAGACTGTTGGGAACTGGATTGTGACAAGCAAGACCGAGATCGCTGGCCGATATGTCGAACTGGACAAGCACACGACCTACGGAATTTGTTGACTCGACAACCGTTCCACTTGCTCCAACCAAGAGCCAATAGTTCTCCTCTGGCCGGCAATCGGCGGGCGCTGACTTGGTGCCATTGAACGACCGGAGCACCACTCTTGACTGGACGGAAAGCATGGTCAACGGTTTGAGACGCTTAACGTTCGACGTAAGGGGCCTGCCGCAGGCAGGTCCCCTTGACGGAGGGGTTAGGGCGCATTGTGGCCTGCCACAAGACTGCGCACGCCGACAAGGCAGAGCCCAACGACACCTGCACCGATGCAAAACCAATGCAAGGTGGAAAGGCCGACGACATGCAACAGAGGATTTGCTTGGCTGAATGGCGAGAAAGGCCTGATATCGGAATGCATCACGCTGTCGTGGGCAACGTGAGAGTACACACCGATTACCGCTCCTATTGCCACTTGACTGGTATTGAGCGACTTCCACCGGAAGAGGTTGGGAATCCAGCGTGTCACTGACCGCGCGGCCAAAAACAGGGCCACTGTGGCTGTTGCCACTGCCGTAGCGCCGACATAGGTGTGGAACAGCCGATGAAGCGGGTACTGCCGGGTGAGCATGAAGTACAGAGGCTCAACATCAATCAGGACGTTGGCGGCGCAGAAGGCGAGGAAGCTGACGTGCCT
>NZ_JBFUGE010001232.1:0-827 GCF_056403075.1 Ideonella sp. P3_A4
GTGCGTGTTGATGTTCCTGGGTGGCTGGCTGAGCCCGTTCGCTTTCCTGAGCTTCATCCCTGGCTGGATCTGGCTCGCCATCAAGGTCTTCGTGGTCGTCACGATGTTCCTCTGGGTGCGCGCCACGTTCCCCCGCTACCGCTACGACCAGATCATGCGTCTGGGCTGGAAGATCTTCATCCCCGTCACGTTGGTGTGGCTGGTCGTCGTGGGTCTGTGGATCCAGTCGCCGTTCAACATCTGGCCCTAAGGCGAGGTCGCACACACTATGTCTACCGTCGCTTCCCTCAAAGACCTTTTCTCCAGCTTCCTGCTGACGGAGTTGTGGAAGGGCCTGATGCTCACCGGCCGTCACTTCCTGTCGCCCACCATCACGGTGCAGTTCCCGGAAGAGAAAACGCCGCTGTCGCCGCGCTTCCGTGGCCTGCACGCGCTGCGCCGCTATGAAAACGGCGAAGAGCGCTGCATCGCCTGCAAGCTGTGCGAGGCCGTCTGCCCGGCGCTGGCGATCACGATCGAATCGGACGTGCGCGCCGACGGCTCGCGCCGCACCACGCGCTACGACATCGACCTGACCAAGTGCATCTTCTGCGGCTTCTGCGAAGAAAGCTGCCCGGTCGACTCGATCGTCGAAACCCACATCTTCGAATACCACGGCGAAAAGCGCGGCGACCTGTACTTCACGAAGGACATGCTGCTGGCCGTCGGCGATCGCTACGAAAAAGAGATCGCCGCCAACAAGGAGGCTGACGCGAAATACCGCTGACCGGCGGCTTGCGCGAGACAACAATGAATACGACCTCCGCTTTGTTCTACCTGTTTTCAGC
>NZ_JBFUGE010001233.1:0-827 GCF_056403075.1 Ideonella sp. P3_A4
TTCGACGTAAGGGGCCTGCCGCAGGCAGGTCCCCTTGACGGAGGGGTTAGGCAGCTGGCGCATTGCTAAGCGCAACGAACTCGCAATAGGCTATGTCGCAACTCTGTTGCAGGAACCTAGGCACGGGGCCTCCGCAGATGGGCACACACAAGAGCAATGGCCACTGCAAATAGGCCAAGGTCACCATACATGTGAAAGAAGAAAACGAAAGAGTTCTGATCGATCGTGGGTTGAAGCTCTTTACCTAAGCTGATGAACCGCACTTGCGGTGAAATCAAGCGTGCAAGGTGACCTGTTAGGAGAAAAGCAGCGCCGRCCGCTGCGAGATAGCTCGGCCAGGAGCGGGAGCGAACCCCCCAAAGGAAGCCTCCAGCAAGAAGACAGAAAGGGACAAGTACATGAGCAACGTCGCTCACGATCGCCGTAAGCGACCAGAACAGGGATCCGCTATAGACATGGGTATCCATATGCTGCCTAACGTTCGACGTAAGGGGCCGGCCGCAGGCCAGTCCCCTTGACGGAGGGGTTAGCCGTTGGATGGCGGAACATACTGCTCCTTGAGAACGGCCTTCGCAACAGACGGTGCTATCAGCTTGACGTAAGGGCCTCGCGGTGTTGACTTAAACATGACGTACTGGCCCTCACGATTTCGCAGGAAGCGCGTGAGTGTGTAGGAGTAGATCAAGCCGTTTTTGCTCTGTCCGATGGTCTCCGACTCTTTGACAATTTGGCAAGCATCAGGATGCAGGCCCAATTGATCCGCTGCGCTGCTAGCGAGCCACTTGTTGAATTGATCAAGGGCTTCGGCCTTGATGGATGTGACATCA
>NZ_JBFUGE010001234.1:0-827 GCF_056403075.1 Ideonella sp. P3_A4
GGCCACGCGCACGCCGCCGGTGACCTGCTCGACGGCGGTGACCGCGCTGTTTTCGTACATCTGCACACCGGCCGCTGYCACCGCGGCGGCGATGCCGAGCGAATACTTCAGCGGGTGCAGGTGGCCCGAATGCGGGTCGTGGACGCCGCCGGCGTAGCGCGGGCTGTCGATCCAGCGCTGGGTTTCGCTCGGTGCGATGTGGGTGAACTGCGCGCCGTAGACCTCGGCCATGCGGTCGGCCCACGCGTGCAGGTCCTTGGCTTTGCTGGGGCTGGTCGCCAGGCCCAGGTAGCCGTCGCGCCAGTCGCAGTCGATCTGGTGGGTGGCGATGCGCTCGCGGATCAGATCGATCGCTTCGAGCGACATGCCCCAGACGCGCTTGGCGTCTTCGAGCCCGAGCTGGGCCTCGATGGTTTCCTGGTCGCAGGCGAGGCCGTGGATGGCCTGGCCGCCGTTGCGCCCGCTGGCACCCCACGCCACTTCCTTGGCTTCCAGCAGCGTGACCTTGAAGCCTTGGCCGGCCAGCTCCAGTGCGGCGCTGAGTCCGGCGAGGCCGCCCCCCACGATGGCCACGTCACAGTCGACGGAGCCTGTCAACGAAGGGAACCCTGGCCCGCGCTGCGTGGTGGCAGCGTAGTACGAATCGCGGGCGAGATCGCGGTCGATGCTGAGAAAACTCATATGTAGGCGCTAGGCAAGCCCTCGGTTCGTTGGTCGGCGTCGGCGGCTGGCGATGTCGCTCAGGCCACGCGCTTCAGCGCGGTGGCAATGGTGCCGACGAGTTGGTCGATTTGTGCCCGCTCGATGATCAGCGGCGGCGACAAGGC
>NZ_JBFUGE010001235.1:0-826 GCF_056403075.1 Ideonella sp. P3_A4
GTCGTTGGTGGTGTGCGTGACGGCGTTTCTGCGGATCGTCATCGTGCTGTCGATGCTGCGCCATGCGATCGGCATGCCCGAGACGCCGCCGAACACGGTGGTGATCGGGTTGGCCTTGTTCCTCACCTTGTTCACGATGAACCCGGTGCTGACGAAGGTCAACAACGAGGCGTTGCAGCCCTTCATGTCCGGCAAGATCGGCATGCAGCAGGGCTTGGACACGGCGGTCAAGCCACTGCGCGAATTCATGGTGAAGCAGACGCGCGAGCAGGACCTCGCCTTGATGGTCGAGATCTCGAAGAGCAAGCGCCCGTCGAGCATCGACGACATCAGCAACATCCAGCTGATTCCCGCGTTCATGCTGTCGGAGCTGCGCGCTGCCTTCCAGATCGGTTTCGTGATCTTCCTGCCGTTCCTGCTGATCGACCTGATCGTCTCGAGCATCCTGATGTCACTGGGGATGATGATGATGCCGCCGGTGACGATCTCGCTGCCGATCAAGATCCTGATGTTTGTGCTTGTTGACGGTTGGGGTCTGATCGTCAAGGCCTTGGTGGGGTCGTTCCATTGAACGACCGTCGCGCGCATCGCTGAGGGGTCATGGCTGCCGCCTCGCCCGTCGATTCAGAAGCCGAGCCAGCAGCCAGTGATGAATTGGCGCTGTGGCAAAGCCTGCGCGACAAGCAAGATCCCGCAGCGCGCGACGCATTGCTCAGCCGATACCTGCCCTACGCGAAGACGATTGCAGCCGTGATGTATGGGCGGCGAATCAACCGCGAAGACGAATTCGACGACTACCTGCAACTGGCGCGGGTCGGGCTGATCG
>NZ_JBFUGE010001236.1:0-824 GCF_056403075.1 Ideonella sp. P3_A4
ACGTCGACACGACGTCGACACGCTGCCCAACGGCGTGCTGGCMGGCTACCCGGTGGTCGACGTGAAGGTCACGCTGACCTTCGGTTCGTACCACGAAGTGGACTCGAACGAAAACGCCTTCAAGATGGCGGCGTCGATCGGCTTCAAGGACGGCTGCCGCAAGGCCAGCCCCGTCATTCTCGAGCCGATGATGGCGGTCGAAGTCGAAACGCCGGAAGACTACGCCGGCGGCGTGATGGGCGACCTGTCGTCCCGTCGCGGCATGGTGCAAGGCATGGACGACATGCCTGGCGGCGGCAAGGTCATCAAGGCCGAAGTCCCGCTGTCGGAAATGTTCGGCTACTCGACGACGCTGCGCTCGATGTCGCAAGGCCGTGCGACGTACACGATGGAGTTCAAGCACTACAGCGAAGCTCCGAAGAACGTCGCCGACGCGATCATCACCGCTCGCGGCAAGTAATTTTCCGCTCACTTTTGAGCCGGTCTTCGGCTTTGCGCCTCCCGCTGCCCGTGGCGGGGGATTCAGCGACGAAGCGAAGACCTAAAACCTCAGCACGGGCAACGCTCTTTCTCTGGAGAACATGAAATGGCAAAAGGCAAGTTTGAACGGACCAAGCCGCACGTGAACGTGGGCACGATTGGTCACGTGGACCATGGCAAGACGACGCTGACGGCGGCGATCACGACGGTGCTGTCGACGAAGTTCGGCGGCGAGGCCAAGGCCTACGACCAGATCGACGCGGCGCCGGAAGAAAAGGCACGCGGCATCACGATCAACACCGCGCACGTCGAGTACGAAACGGCCAACCGCCACTACGCTCACG
>NZ_JBFUGE010001237.1:0-822 GCF_056403075.1 Ideonella sp. P3_A4
GCCAAGGGTCGGTGCGCCAGGGCTGGTCGTCGCGATCGACGGCCTCGTTCAGGCCGCCCCAGGGATGCGGCGTCGGCGAGCCGCTGTCGAAGACGATGTCGAGGTTCGCATCACTCGCATGAACGGTCTGGCCCGAGGGACGGGAACCGGTACTGCCACCCCGATCGGCTTGTTGCATCACGCGTCCTTCCTGGTTTGGATTCCGCGGTCGCTGTCCATTGCCTGCGGCCGATTGGCCCACACGGCAACCGACGTGCCCGCTGCACGTGGAGGTGATGCCGGCCCGACGAGGGTCGACGGTGAGGGCCACGAGCAGCGGCCGACAGTCTCCGCCTGACTCGTCCCGATGGCAAGAAGGACGCAAGAAAGATGCGAGAAAGACGAAGGCCCGGTGAGAACCGGGCCTTCGCATCGCGCCGCACGCGAGGTGCGGCGGCAGTTGCCGTGTGGCTTACTTGCCGAGCTTGCCGCGCGGGCTGCCCACGCCGGTGCAATAGTCCCAGCCCACCGTGGCCGAGGCACCGTTGCTGCCGGTCGTCACGTCATAGAAGTTGGTCTTGTACTCCTTGTAGGTCGCCAGCTGCGCGTACAGCAGGTTGTCTTCCATGTTGGAGTAGAAGCCGCCCGGCGAAGGCGCCACGCCCAGCCGGTTGTTCGAGTTGTTGACGATGCCCGCCAGCGCCGGTGCCGACAGGCTCGTGCCGCCGACGACATACCAGGCATTGTTGTAGAGCACCCACGCACCGCTGGCCGGGTCGGCGTCGAAGGACATGTCCGGCGTGCGGCGGCTGGCCTGGCCGAACAGCGGGTACTGGTAGTTCG
>NZ_JBFUGE010001238.1:0-821 GCF_056403075.1 Ideonella sp. P3_A4
CGCTGGAGGCGCCGCCCGGTTTCATCGCTGGCGCATTCGAAGCCGTCAGTCCCGACCTGCGGCTGAGCTTGCGTCGGTTTGTCGAAGGGCTCGACAACCGCTGGAACCAGTGGATCCTGGGCTACGGCAAGAGCCAGCAGTTCGACCTGATGGGCCAGCTGGGCATGCAGTCGCCGGATGTGCTGTCGCTGATTCGAGTGCTGGTGGTGTTGGTGGTCGCAGCCGGCCTGGCCGGTGCGATCTGGGCCTGGCTCGATGCGCGCCGGCAAAGCCCGTGGCAGAAGCTGCGCCAAGGCATTGCGCGTGAACTCGCACGCCTGGGTATCGAAGCCAAGCCCAGCGACACCTTGGCTGCGCTCGCGCTGCGCCTGCGGCATCAACGTGGCGCCAGCGCCGAAGCCGCCGCACAGGCCCTGCTCGCACTCAACCTGCACCGCTATGGCCGACCCGGCCATGAAGGCACGCCGCCAGGCTGGTGGCGCAGCTTCCGCGAGGCTGTTGCCGCGGCGCGCTTAGCGCCTGCGCAACAGGCCGCAGCCGACGCGCCGCCGATAATCGGGGCATGACTTTTTCGGCTGCGGGCCTGGCCCGTTCTTCATTCGGCATCGCCCCGGTCCTGCTGGCCTTTCATCTCACTGCGCTGATCAGCACGGCGCAGGCGGCGCCCCCCGCACGCGCCGACAGCGCGCCCGATGTCGTCACCTACGGCCGGCGYGAAGACCTCGTCGCATTTGTTCAGCAAGCCGCCGAGCGCCAAGGCTTCGACGCAGACTGGGCGATCGAGCAGCTGGCGCAGGCCCGCTATCAGCCGAGCGTTGCCC
>NZ_JBFUGE010001239.1:0-818 GCF_056403075.1 Ideonella sp. P3_A4
TCCTCTGGTAGTGGTCGAGCGCGTCGGGCCAATTCGTTATACCGAGGTCGTGAATGATGTTCTGCGGAAGGTCAATGTCCGTTTCCCGAAACGGCGATTCGAAGAACGGGCCTCGAACCTCTCGCCAAGCGTGCCAATCAGGCTCATCCGGCCACCATGGGTAGTCGCCTCCGGACTCATACACATACAAGGAATGCGACTCGTGATCGCCGGCGAAGCTCAGCATCGCATCGGCAAGCCCAGGCGGGATGTCGTCAGGCGCCTGCAGGCGCAGCTGACGACGAAGATCCGATGCCTCAACTTTCATCTGTTTGTATGCCGCGCCTGGCGCGAATGAACAACCTTCCAAGCCCTCGACTGGGCACTGCCCACGCAGATTTAGGAACTGCCTGCAGGCGTAACAGCCAACTGCATAGTCGCGACTCATCGAGTGTGGGCCTAACGTTTGACATGAGAGGCGCTTGGAGGCCGAAGGCCGGAGAGCGTCCTCTCGATGGAAGGGTTAGGCATCGCGCTCATGGAGCTTTGCCTGTGGCAAATACTTGATCGTAGTCTCCGCTCTTGAAGTAAACAGTGGAGCCTTTCTCGATCTGGGCGGCAGGAACCTTAAAGGACAAGTTTGTTTGTTGCTCGTTCTTGCGATAGAACGGGCCGGGCGAGTAGCTGCGAAGTAGCACTACTGTCTTTCCGCGTTCTTGCAGAACCTTTGGTTCTTCGAAAGTGCTTTCAAACGAGGGAAAATAGAGAATCTCGATGTGCAGATATGCATCTTGGCGCCGCATCTTTGMGATGGCTTTTCGACTCAGATCCATTTCGAT
>NZ_JBFUGE010001240.1:0-809 GCF_056403075.1 Ideonella sp. P3_A4
CACCAGCACGGCTTGATCCAGCGCAGTCGAAGCGTAGGACGCGGCCAGCGTGGGACCGGACTCGAACAACTCTCCGCGGCGGGCGTTCAAGGTGGCGACAACTTCCGCCTGCCACGGCCACGCCGCGAGGCCGAGCAACCGGCGGATCAGTTCGACCGGCTCATCCACCAGGACGGCCACCACGTGCTCGGGCAGCGCGCGCGCCACCTGGCGATAGTTGGGGACGGACGCCTCGCGGCCCCGCATTGCGCGAGCAAGCGTACCGAGTGCCGACGACACCCACTCGGTATCGGCCGGCACGCCCAGCGCCTGCAGCTCTTCGATCAGCGGTCGAAGGACATCGCGTTCCTCTTCGCTCAACTCAGCCAGCGCCCAGGCACGGTCAGACTCGCTCATGCCGTGCAGGACCAGCGCCGCGGACCTTTGCCGGCGCAACGCCGGCGTGGCCTCGCTCTCGTCGACAACCTGCTGGAACAGCTTGTTCACCGAGGGCCTCCAACCTGCCTGCCGGCTTCCGGCTCGGACAGCCACGCGCGGACCTGCGCCAGGCTGGCCTCGCGCTGCTCGCGAGTCATCGGCGAACGGGGTTCCGTGCCACGGCGGCCCAGTGCCCAGACGGCGGCAATACCCGCGAGCAGAGCGCCAACGAGAACGGCGGCGATGGCGCGCACGATGCCGCCACGGTCCTCCTGTGCCGGCGCTGCGGCCTGCGGGACGGTAGGCGAATGGGCTTCATCAATGGTTGCCACAGCGGTGCCAGCCGGCGACGACGCGCCGGCGGCAAGGCCTTCCAGCGCATGCACCACGAC
>NZ_JBFUGE010001241.1:0-802 GCF_056403075.1 Ideonella sp. P3_A4
CGTCGGGCCGGGCCAGCGCGTGGCGGCGCACCGCCTCGGTCGCGTGGGCCAGCTCGGTGGCTTCGCTCTTCAAGAACTTGCGGCGCGCCGGCGTGCTGAAGAAGAGTTCTCGCACCTCGATGCTGGTGCCGACCGCACGCGCCGCGGGCTGCAGCTCGCCGCTGCGCGCGTCCAATCGTTGCGCATGCGGGGCATCGGTGGTGCGGCTGACGATGGCGAGTTCAGAGACCGAGGCGATCGCAGCCAGTGCCTCGCCGCGAAAACCCATGGTCGCGACACCTTCCAGCTCGGCCAGCGAGCGGATCTTGCTGGTCGCGTGCCGCTTGACCGCCAGCGGCAACTCGTCGGCGGGGATGCCGCCGCCATCGTCTTCGACCACGATCGCACGGATGCCGCCTGCGATCAGTTTGACGGTGATCTGCGAGGCGCCAGCGTCCAGCGCGTTGTCGACCAGCTCGCGCACGACCGACGCCGGGCGCTCGACCACCTCGCCAGCGGCGATCTGGCTGACCAGCTCGTCGGGCAGTTCGCGGATCGGGCGTCGCGCGACTGTTTCGGGCGCGGCGGTGTCTGGGACCAAGGCTGTCATGGTGGGATTGTAGGAAGCTCGTGCGCGCGAGACGTGGCAGCCATCAGCCGACCACACCTTGCAGCAGGTAGGTGCCGGCGCCGGCCAGGTAGCCCAGCAGCGCCAAGAGGCTGATCTTGCGCAGGTACCAGCCGAACTCGATCCGCTCCAGCCCCATCGCCGCCACCCCGGCGGCCGAGCCGATGATCAGGATCGAGCCGCCCGTGCCAGCGC
>NZ_JBFUGE010001242.1:0-795 GCF_056403075.1 Ideonella sp. P3_A4
CCGCGACGCCTAACCCCTCCGTCAAGGGGACGTCYTGCGGCAAGCCGCRRGCCGCCCCTTACGTCGAACGTTAAGCATTGAGGTCGCGGTTGTGACCCACGAAGCAACGATGAAACCAATTTTTGCAGCAGCTGTGGCAACACTCATCTCACTGTTGAGCGTCGCCCCGTCATGGGCACAAGCAGTGTGGACATCACCGTATGGAGCCTTCACACTTCTCATTCCAGAGGGGTGGAAAATGGTTCCGCTACCAGAGACAACTCTTGGTTCTGCCTCAAACATCGACCTAGTCATTGGCGCAGTGACTACTAGTAACCCGCCCGTAAAATCGGGCTGCACTGTTGCGCACATGATTCGCCCAACGCCCGGCAAGGTCACGCAAGCTGGGGTCAACTTGGCGCTAGCGGCTTGGAACCAGGAGTTCGTGACCGCCGAGCTCTCCAAGCGCGGAACGCCGATCACCGATGTTCTCGAATTCACCAACGGAATGAAGACCAACATCCGAGTGGTCTCAATGCACTACCTTGTAGGCTCAAATGCCTCCAATACAGAGTTCTGGCAATCCCAATTTCTTCTCGCGCTAGAGGAGAAGGACGCCGCCTTCTTTACGGTTACCTGCCTTACGCCGCAAGCCGAAAATGACCCAAATTCTCATCGCGCCCTAAACGCCATCAATTCGCTGAGGTTTCACGAATGAGAGGAATGAGAGCAATGCCTAACCCCTCCGTCAAGGGGACGTCCCGCAAGCGGGCCGCCCCTTACGTCGAACGTTAGGCCACTCACAGGCTTCTTCCC
>NZ_JBFUGE010001243.1:0-788 GCF_056403075.1 Ideonella sp. P3_A4
CTCTATCGCAACGGCCAAGAGGTCGGCAGTCCATGAAGCCGGCTGCCAAGTCGAGCTTTCGTCCGGTTGGTTGCTTGGCCCGCCAGGCGCCTAACCCCTCCGTCAAGGGGACGTCTTGCGGCAAGCCGCAAGCCGCCCCTTACGTCGAACGTTAGACCTCATCACCATTTTTTCCGCGACGTGGCGCACTCGATTTCCTTTTATGAACAGCCGACCTGCAGTAGATCGCCTGATTGAAGACCTTCTTGCCGGAGTTCCATTGGCGGCCATACCGGCTATGCTCGATGGGCTAGATCTAGATGAGGTTGGCACTCATGGCCGAACGCCACTTATGGTTGTTTCAGCGGAAGGTTTGCTCGATATTGCACAAGCTCTTGTACGCGCAGGTGCATCAGTGCGAGCTGCTGGCTCCTGCCAGATGACCGCACTTCACGAGGCTGCAGCAAACGGCCATGCACAGATGGCTGACTTCCTGCTATACCATCGCGCAGTGCTGGACGCCAAAACCGACGAAGGCATTACACCCCTAATGTGCGCCGCGGCTTGGGGGTACACCGCCATAGTTAGCCTCCTGCTTGCACGCGGGGCAAACTGGAAGATGACAGACAAATCCGGCACAACAGCTGCAGACGTCGCGCGTGAGAAAGGCGAAGACGCTGCGGCGGAGCTGATCGAGGCGTTTGGGAGGCAACAATGATCATCCAGGTTGTTGCCTTGATCCAAGCGAGGTCTAACCCCTCCGTCAAGGGGACCTGCCTGCGGCAGGCCCCTTACGTCGAACGTTAGGT
>NZ_JBFUGE010001244.1:0-788 GCF_056403075.1 Ideonella sp. P3_A4
GTGCGGAAGTCTGAGCACACCGGCAGCTTCAGGTGCAGCGCCGCCTGCAGCGCCGACCAGCCCAGCGGCCCCTCGGTGGCGATGTGCACCACGTCTGGCCGGTGGGTCGACCACAGCTTGACCAGCGCGCGCTTGGACGGCACGCCCATGCGCAGGTTCGGGTATTTGGGGATCGGCAGCCCGCGCATCAGCACTTCATGGAAACCCGGCTGCTGCTCGGCCGCCTGGCTGGTGGCCTGGCGCGGCCGGATCAGCTGAACATCGTGGTTGCGCCGATGCAGGCCTTCGACGAAACGGGCCATGGTGGTGGCCACGCCGTTGACCTCGGGCGGGTAGGTCTCGGTCACGCAGGCGATGCGCAGCGAGCGGTGCGGGGCCGCAATGCTGTCGACGACGATGCCGTGGGTCTCGGTCCGGTGCGCGGTCGGCTTCATGCCGAGCATCGTGCCTGTCTTGCACAACAGTTCGATGACAGTCGGCATGCTGCGTGTATCTCCACAGTGGTCACGCGCGCCGTCACGGCCATTTCACATCCGGTGGTCACCATCGTGTCATGCCGTGGCCTGCGTTGTTCGCGCGGGCAGCGGCCTGGTTCCCCCACCCGCACCGAGGTTCACCATCGTGAATGCCTTCCTGAAAGAGCTGGCCGTCCAGCGTTGGGACGATCACCGCTACTACCACCACAGCCGCATCAACCAGAGCCTGCACCTGGTCAGCGCGATCAGCTTCGTGATCGCCTATGGGCTGCTGTTCGTCGAGCCGGCGTATGCCGCCATCCTCGCCTGGTG
>NZ_JBFUGE010001245.1:0-788 GCF_056403075.1 Ideonella sp. P3_A4
GCCTTGCGCTCCGGCAGGAAATGCCAATGGCTCGCCTCAAGCAGCAGCGTGGCGCCTTCGGGCGGCAACGGGTCCAGCTGATGCCGGGTTTCGACCTTCGCGCCGACTTTCAAGGCCAGGCGCTTGAGCAGGAAGTATGGGTCGCTGGCGGCTTCGCCTTGCGGCGGATCCCAGACGTCGCGGGTGACCCACTCGGTGGCTGAGGCCAGCCAGGCGCCGAACGCTGCGAGCACGACGAGCCCGCCCAGCCACAGCGCGACACTGCGTCCGCTCAGCTTCATGCCGGTGCCTCCGCCCGCGGCGGCGGCGCCAGGCGCTGCTCGAACAGCCGGCACAGCTCGCGCACCTCTTCGCCTTCGGGCCAGCGGCCGGCGTAGCTGCCCAGCAGCCGCGCGCGGGTCACGCGGGCGAAATAGTCGCTGGGCTCGGCAGGCAGGTGGCGCTGGGCGAGGGTCATGCAATCGCCCTCGGTGCTGCTGCTGCGGATCGGCAAGGCATGGCGATGCACCAGGCGAGACAAGGCGCCGCGGTACAGCAGCGCGAGCGCCGGCCGCAGCTCACCGGCTTGCCACTGGGCCCAGGCGGCAGCACCGACGTCCGCCGGCAGCGACTCTGGGCGGATGTCGTACTGGCGCACGCGCTGCGGCGCCGCGGCGTCCAACTGCAGCGGTGCATCGGTGGCAGCCTGGCGACGCATGCGCAGCGCGAGCACGGCAAGCACCCCCACCGCCAGCGCGCCCAGCGTCCAGATGCCGACGCGGCCGACGTTGTTCAACCATTCGGCGAAG
>NZ_JBFUGE010001246.1:0-785 GCF_056403075.1 Ideonella sp. P3_A4
GGCCTGCGCGGCGACGCCGGCCTGCGCGGCGACGCCGACCTGCGCACCGGCCAGACCATCGACCTGCCCAGCAACATCGGCGGCACCTCCAACAACGTCTCCACCTTCAAGCCCTACGACGCCACCGATGTCGTCGGCGACACCTCGCCGAACATCCCGGCGCCTAAGGCGGACAAGGGTTGCGGCACGATCGGCACGATCATCATGGTTGTGGTGGCGGTCATCGTCACGATCTACACCGCCGGGGCAGCCGCAGCGTGGCTGGCGTCTGCCGCGCCCGCGATGTTCGGCACAGCTGCAGCCGCCGGCGCGGTCACAACAGCGGCAGCGGCTGGCGGGATGGCCGGTGCCGCAGCGGCCACTGCGGCGGCTGCCGGCACCATCGGAGGCGTCGTTGCCGGAGCCATCGGCGCAGCCGTCGGCTCGATCGCCAGTCAGTTGGTCGGTGTGGCCATGAATCAATCCAAGGTCAGCTGGAAGCAGGTCGCCGCCAGCGCCGTGGGCGGCGCAGCATCCGCTGGCGTCAGCGGCCTTGGCAACGTCTCCAACAACGTCTACGTCAACGCCGCCGTCCGCTCCGCCACGAGCAGCGCCGTCAGCCAGGGCGTCAGCGCCGAACTGCACCTGACCAACGCGCCGTTCAGTTGGCGCGGCGTGGCCGCCGCGGCGGTCGCCGGCATGGTCGGCGAGGCGCTGGGTCCTGGCGCAGCTCGCAACGAAGACGGCTACGGCCAACTCGACCAATACGGCCAGACCGCCCGCTCGACCCCCGGACCACTGGGCAG
>NZ_JBFUGE010001247.1:0-777 GCF_056403075.1 Ideonella sp. P3_A4
TTCTTGGACATTTCCAGCAGCGCCGGCGACACCTTCATCGGGAACGCCGTGCCGACCATCACCAGCTTGCTGATCCGCGCGGGGGCGCGGCCGGCGGCCTCCAGCGCCACCAGTGAGCCCATGCTGTGGCCGACAAGCGCTGCTTGCTTCACCTCGGCCGCATCCAGCATCGCCAGCACCCAGTCGGCCATCGCCTCGACGCTTTCAAGCGCCGGGCCGGCACTCTTCATATGGCCGGGCAGATCGACTGCCAGAACGCCGAAGCCGTGGTGCGAACACCAGCGCGCCAGCAGCGTCCAGACCGTGTGGTCGTGCAGCGCGCCGTGGATGAAGACGACGCAGGGCAGGGCAGGATCGAACGTCTTGCCGCCGGTGTAGGCATAGGCCTCGCGCCCGTTGACCGTGAGCTTCATGCGCCAGCCTTTTCTGCCGCCTTCAGCGCGCGCTTCAAGTCGTCGATCAGGTCGTCGGCGTCTTCCAGTCCGATTGACAGCCGGATCGTGCCGGGGGTGATGCCGGCCTGCGCCAGCGCGGCGTCGTCCATCCGGAAATGGGTGGTCGACGCGGGGTGGATGACCAGCGAGCGGCAGTCGCCCACGTTGGCCAGGTGCGAGAAGATCTTCAGTGCCTCGATGAACACTTGGCCCTGCTTGCGCGAGCCCTTCAGGTCGAAGCTGAAGACCGAGCCGCAGCCGCGCGGCAGCAGCTTTTGCGCCAGCGCGTGGTCGGGGTGCGATTCGAGCTCCGGGTAGCCGACGCCGGCGACCATCGAGTGGC
>NZ_JBFUGE010001248.1:0-775 GCF_056403075.1 Ideonella sp. P3_A4
GGATTGCGGCCTGCCGCAAGACGTCCCCTTGACGGAGGGGTTAGGCGCCTGGGTGCTAGTAGTCACAGCCGTGATCATTGACCTCAATGAGGAGCCCGAAGACGGATTCAATTGTGCTCTTGCGAGAGAGAAGCCAGTGGAGGGCCTCTGTGGTGTACACCAAAGATCGAAGCAGAGGTGTTGAGCTATGTTGCCCCTTGACGGTTGCTTCCAGCGCAACCCAACCGCGACCCTTTGCTGGATGCATGATGTCGATGGAGACACCCACGAGGGACTTTCGCGGCATCGCGATCACTCTGCTGGATCTTCCGATGCCAATGGTCTTGGAGTGGTCGTCGTTCCAGCAGACAAGGCTCGCTGGAGGAAGACTTCCAATCGCTTCCAACACCGCTGAAGGCGGGCCCGAGTGGCCGCCGATTGCCGCCGGAATCTCCAAGGGAGGCTCGGATTGGCCACTCAGGGTTTCGAAGATGACCATACAAGGCGCTTAACGTTCGACGTAAGGGGCGGCTTGCGGCTTGCCGCAAGACGTCCCCTTGACGGAGGGGTTAGGCATCAGACTTGAGCGGGGTCCGGTTGAGCGCTCGTCTTTGCATCTTGGTGACGAGAGTACCAAGCCAGCGGCTCCTTGAACACGGGAAATAGCGAGCCGTAGACGTCGCTGAACTCGACAAGTACGACTACCTTTCCCAATCGATTGCGGCACTCGTCGCGGAATGTTGTGTACGTTGTGTTTCCCTCTTCACCCTTGAGCTCCAACAGAACAACCTGATCC
>NZ_JBFUGE010001249.1:0-774 GCF_056403075.1 Ideonella sp. P3_A4
GCCCAACGGCGACAGCGGCTGGCCCCACGCCGGCGATTCGCGTTTCAGCGAGCCCAGCAGCTTCGGCAGCACTGCCGCTGCGATGGCCGGCGGCACGCCACGCATCGGCTGGCGCCGCCAGGCCTTGCTGCTGGCTGCGGTCGTGGCCTGCCTGACAGTCTTCCTGCTCGCGCGGGTGATGGCCAACAACCCGCACGTGGCTGCCGATTGGCGGGTCACCCACGACGGCGGGCTGGAGCTGGTCTACACCAACCTGCCCGGCCTGAAAGAGCAGGTCGGCCACGAATTGGCTGGCATTGAAACCGCGCCCGGATCCGCCCTGGGGTTCGATGCCCTCGCGCTGACGCATTCGGCGCGCTGGCTGGCCGACGACGCGCTGCGTGAGCGGCTGATCAACACGCGGCTCACCGTGGCGCGGGCGGTCGAATCCGGCCACATCGTGCTGGTGTTCCGCGATGGCCACCGTGTCGACGTGATCCCGCGGCCCCGCGGCTATGCGGGGCTGGGCGCGATGTTCTGGCTGCTCAGCGCCTTCGCGATGGTGCTGTTCCTGGTCGGCTGGATCGTGCCGCTGGTGCAGCCGCAGGTGCGCAACCTCCTGTATGCGCTGATGGCCTTGTCGCAAGCCGGCCAGTTGTTGCTGGCGGCCATCGGCTCGGTGCCAGGGCTGACACTGCCGAGCTCGCTGGTGCTGCGCGAGCATTCGCTGCTGACCATGCTGGACCTGGCCACTGGCGCCGCGATCCTGCATGCCACCGCACTGCATCCCTACCG
>NZ_JBFUGE010001250.1:0-771 GCF_056403075.1 Ideonella sp. P3_A4
TGTTCAGACACACCGGTCTTGAGCAGCCTGACCACTTCAGACTTCGGCCAGCCTTGCACGCCCGCTTCCTTCGGTGTGGCGAGCGAGGGCGCGTACCAGGTCGCATCGGGCATCAGGCCGCCGGCAAACTCGGACTTCAGGCTGGTGCCGCCCAGGAAGTTGCGACCCGAATGGCAGGCCGCGCAGTGGCCCAACCCTTGAACCAGGTACTTGCCGCGGTTCCATTCGGCGCTTTGCTTCGGCTCGGCCGCGAGTTCACCCGGTCGGAAGTACAGCGCCCGCCAGACCGCCAAGGCCGCCTGCGTGTTGTAGGGGAATCGAAGGTCGTGCTCCACATTGGGCTGACCAACAGGCTTCACTGACCGCAGGTAGGCATAGAGGGCGTCGGAGTCTTCGCGCGTCACGTTCGTGAAACTCGGGTACGGAAACGCCGGGTACAGCAGGCGCCCGCTTTTCGAGCGGCCATGGTGCATGGCGCGCCAGAACTCGGCCGACGACCAGGTTCCGATGCCCGTCTGGTCATCTGGCGTGATGTTGGGTGCATAGACCAACCCGAAAGGCGTGTCGACGCCGCGGCCGCCGGCGAAGGGCTGCCCTGCTGCGGTGGTGTGGCAGCCGATGCAATTGCCGGCACGTGCCAGGTAAGCGCCGCGTGAAATCACCTCGGCAGATGCCGGCACCTGGTGAGCGCCTGGTTCGATCCGGGCTTCACCTGCAACATTGCGCCATGCCACCAAGGCAGCGAGGACGGCGAAGATCGCGAAGGCCACC
>NZ_JBFUGE010001251.1:0-768 GCF_056403075.1 Ideonella sp. P3_A4
CGGGCAGTCCACGTGAGCGTAGTGGCGGTTGGCCGTTTCGTACTCGACGTGCGCGGTGTTGATCGTGATGCCGCGTGCCTTTTCTTCCGGCGCCGCGTCGATCTGGTCGTAGGCCTTGGCCTCGCCGCCGAACTTCGTCGACAGCACCGTCGTGATCGCCGCCGTCAGCGTCGTCTTGCCATGGTCCACGTGACCAATCGTGCCCACGTTCACGTGCGGCTTGGTCCGTTCAAACTTGCCTTTTGCCATCTTGCGCTCCTGAGGCGTTCGAGATCAAAACTGACTACACCAGTGAGATGGTGGTGCCCATGGCGCGGATCGAACGCGCGACCTCTCCCTTACCAAGGGAGTGCTCTACCACTGAGCCACATGGGCATCGACACAGGATTGGGCGCATCGAACATCCACCCAGGCCTGTGGCGACATCACCGCCACTCAACCTTTTCCAACCTGAAGCCTTCTTCACTGGAGCGGGAGACGGGAATCGAACCCGTGTCATTAGCTTGGAAGGCTAAGGTTCTACCATTGAACTACTCCCGCTCGGCCCACTTGCCCGAGCCGCTGCTTGGGTCAGCAGCCGCCCGAGCCAGCATCCAGGACTCGTTCTTCAAATTAGTTCGCTGTGGTGGAGGAGGCTGGATTCGAACCAGCGTAGGCGTAAGCCAACAGATTTACAGTCTGCCCCCTTTAGCCACTCGGGCACCCCTCCGCAGCGAGCCTGAGACTATAACACGCTTCCTGTGACAAGCGCGAGTCGCTGTTTCAGGT
>NZ_JBFUGE010001252.1:0-768 GCF_056403075.1 Ideonella sp. P3_A4
GCCGTCCGCGGCGGCACGTTCTCGTTGAAGCAAGTGGCAACCGATGCGTTTGGCAATGCGTTGGGCAGCTCCATCGCAGACTCGATGCAGTCGAKCGGCGTCGACTGGAGCAACGCGCCTGATCAGTCGGATGCCGAGTGGGATCGGCTCCTGCGCTACGAAAAGTCAGCGCAAGACGACGAGGCCTGGGCGCAAAACGTCGCGCGGATCAAGGCAAGCCCTGGCAGCTCCGAATCGCCCAGTGATCAGGAGTGGTTGGCAAGCGCGTCTATCCGGCACCGCGGCGCAGGCTTTGGTGGTGGGCTTGTCCCGACTTCTGGCTCTGCAGATTCGTCGGGTTTCTTTGGCAATTCCTTGGGCATAGTGCCAGCGGAAGGTGGCTTCTTCGCAGATGACGCCAAGGAACCGAATCCTGAACAGCAATACGAGAAGACTAAGGGAGGAATACGGATTCGTCGCGGCGACGGCTCGACGATTTTTCAGCCTGATCAGCCGCGCGGTGCAAATGATGCGATGGGAGATATCCGCTCGCGATTGCCCGCTCCGCCTTCTTTCCTTCAAGGAATTTTTGGCGAAACTGTTGGCGGATGGGTCGAAAACGGCTTGGCCCTTGGGCAGCTTGCTGATCTTTCATGCAAAGCGAACGGAGCCCTTTCCGGCTCGTTCCTTGGCGACATCAACCTGTCTTCAGACCTTTTGAACGGCGGGGGAACAACCATTTCCGGAAAGAAGCCACTCCTCGACGGAGACGACAAATACTACCTGACC
>NZ_JBFUGE010001253.1:0-766 GCF_056403075.1 Ideonella sp. P3_A4
GCGGCTTGCCGCAGGACGTCCCCTTGACGGAGGGGTTAGCCAGCAGCCCGAACATGGCCGCTGACGGAACGAGTGTGCCACCCTCAGCTTGACCAAGCCGACGTTGCGGCCGAGGCGGGTATACCGTGACCTGGTACGGGCCTGCCTCCCTGGGCAGAGACGGGTGGAGAACGTGATCGAAATTTGAACCCGTTCCACTTGGCAGAGCAGGGCGGAGAAGGCCGCCAGAATTTGAAGCCGCTCCACTTGGCACAACCGTCAACGCAGCCGACGAATTGCCGACGGTGAACGTAGGCACCCTGCTCATTGACCAATCACGAACGGCACGAAGGAGCGGCCATTGGGCTGCATGGCAACCAACGAGTGCGCAAGCGCGGAAGCCTCGGCGAGCCACGGATGGGAACGATTGAACGAGGCTACGACCAAACACGAAGAGGCCTTGCTGATGGCTAACGTTCGACGTAAGGGGCGGCTTGCGGCCTGCCGCAAGACGTCCCCTTGACGGAGGGGTTAGGCSTCGCGGGTTCAACAAGCAAGTGCAACACCTTCATGAAATGGGGTGGGGGGGTGGTGATACTGACCGCTTACTCATTCCGGCAAGAAGGGGTTAGCAGACATGGGGTATCACCAACTCACCCAGGGTGAACGATACGCGATAGCCAGGATGCACACCAGGGGTTACAGCGACCGAGAGATTGGCTACGTGCTGGATCGCTCGCCAGCGACCATAGGACGAGAGCGCAAGCGCAACGCCTGCCCGCACGAT
>NZ_JBFUGE010001254.1:0-765 GCF_056403075.1 Ideonella sp. P3_A4
TTGCATCACCTCCTGGTACGGCAAGGCCACGGCGCGCCAATAGCCGCCGACTGCTGTGTCGATGTACATCAGGTAGTGGCCGTTGAAGACGATCTGCTGCATGTCGACCTCGGCCCAGCGCACGCGCAGGCGGTCGAGGAAGCGAAAGTCGTTTCTTGTCATGGGTTTGTCTCCGGCATGTTCCAGGCACGGCGCAGCGCAGTGGCCGCCACACCCTGCGCAAGGCCCGCCTCCTTGATCGCGCGGCCGAGTTTGATGAAGTCGTGGGTGAGGCCACGGTACAGCTCCAGCTCGACCGGCACGCCAGCGGCGCGCAACTTGTCGGCATAGGCCAGGCCCTCGTCGACCAGTGGGTCACACTCGGCCAGCAACACGCAGGCAGGAGCCAGGTCGTCCAGATCGGGCGCATTCAGCGGGGCGAAGCGCCAATCGTTGCGGTCTTTGGCATCGATGTACTGGTCGAAGAACCAGGTGATGCCATCGGCTTCGAGCAGGAAGCCATTGGCAAACAGCTTGTGCGACGGCGTGTCGGCGTGGGCCGTGGTGCCTGGCGTGATCAGCAGTTGCAGCGCGAGCGGCAGATCGGCGTCGCGGGCCAGGATCGCGCAGACCGCAGCGAGTGTGCCGCCGGCGCTGTCGCCGCCGACGGCCAGGCGGGCGCCATCGAGCCCGAGTGTTGCACCGCCCTCACCGGCCAGCCAGCGCAACGCCGCGAACGCGTCATCGACCGCCGTCGGGAAGCGGTGCTCCGGCGCAAGCCTGTAT
>NZ_JBFUGE010001255.1:0-765 GCF_056403075.1 Ideonella sp. P3_A4
CTTCAACCCCTCGCACCTGGAAATCGTCAACCCGGTTGTCGAGGGCTCGGTCAAGGCCCGCATGGACCGCCGTGGCGACAAGGAAGGCGACCAGGTGCTGCCCGTGCTGGTGCACGGCGATGCGGCCTTCGCCGGCCAGGGCGTGGTGATGGAGACGCTGGCGCTGGCGCAGACCCGCGGCTACTACACCGGCGGCACGCTGCACATCGTCATCAACAACCAGATCGGCTTCACCACCAGCGACCCGCGCGACAGCCGCTCGACGCTGTACTGCTCCGACGTCGTCAAGATGATCGAGGCGCCGGTGCTGCACGTGAACGGCGACGACCCCGATGCGGTCGTCTGGTGCACGCAGCTCGCGCTCGACTACCGCCAAGAGTTCAACAAGGACGTGGTCGTCGACATCATCTGCTTCCGCAAGTTGGGCCATAACGAGCAGGACACCCCGGCGCTGACGCAGCCGCTGATGTACAAGAAGATCGGCCAGCATCCGGGCACCCGCAAGCTCTACGGCGACAAGCTGGTCGCCCAGGGCGTGCTGCCCGAAGGCGGTCCGGAAGAGATGGTCAAGACCTTCCGCGCCGCGATGGACGCAGGCAAGCACCACTATGACCCGGTGCTGACCAACTTCAAGAGCAAGTACGCGGTCGACTGGCAGCCCTTCCTCGGCAAGAAGTGGACGGACGCGGCCGACACCGCGCTGCCGTTGGCTGAAGTCAAGCGCCTGGCCGAACGCATCACGACGATCCCGTCCAACTTCAAGGT
>NZ_JBFUGE010001256.1:0-759 GCF_056403075.1 Ideonella sp. P3_A4
GGCCGGAGCATGGCGCACTGCTGGCAGTGGACAACGTCAAGGCCCTCGTGGCTGCGGCGCAGATGAACGTGATCGAGTTCCACACCTGGAACTCGACGACCAAGGCCATCGACAAGCCCGACCGCATCGTCTTCGACCTCGACCCCGGCGACGGCGTGAGCTGGAAAGAGGTGCAAGAGGCCGCGCAGCTGATGCACGCGATGCTCGATGCGCTGGGCCTGAAAGGCTGGCTGAAGACATCCGGTGGCAAGGGGCTGCACGTGGTGGTGCCGCTGGCGCCGCGGCTGGGCTACGCCGAGGTCAAGGCGTTTTCGAAAGCGGTGGTCGAGCACATGGCCCGCACGATCCCGCAAAAGTTCGTCGCCGTGCCGGGGCCGAAAAACCGCGTCGGCAAGGTCTTTGTGGACTACCTTCGCAACGGCCATGCGGCCACGACGGCGGCGGCCTTCTCGGCCCGCTCTCGGCCCGGCCTGGGTGTCTCAATGCCGATCAGCTGGGATCAATTGCACGGCCTCAAGAGCAGCGCGCAATGGACGATCGCTACCGCCCGCGAGTACCTGAGCTTCGTCAAAGACGACCCTTGGGCAGACTACTGGGGCGCGAAGCAAACGTTGACGGCGGCGCGCAAGACGCTGATGGCCGAGGATTGAAGTTGCCTTCCCTGCCCGTTCGGGCTGAGGTTCCTTCCCCGTTCGGGCTGAGCCGCACACCCGTTCGGGCTGAGCCTGTCGAAGCCCAGCGCGCTACTCCACCCAGCCC
>NZ_JBFUGE010001257.1:0-757 GCF_056403075.1 Ideonella sp. P3_A4
GTCGACTACCGACACGGCACCACGACGGGCATTTCGGCGGCCGACCGAGCCGCGACGCTTCGGGCGCTGGTGGACCCCAACGCGCAGGCGAACGACTTCAATCGACCGGGCCATGTGTTCCCGCTGCGAGCGGTGCCTGGGGGCGTTCTGACCCGGCCTGGTCACACGGAGGCCGCGGTCGACCTGACCCGCTTGGCCGGGCTGCGCTCAGGTGGCGCCCTGGTGGAAATCGTCAACGACGACGGCACGATGGCACGACGGCCCCAGTTGCAGGCGTTCGCTCGCGAGCACGGCCTACCGCTCATCACCATCAAGGACCTCGTTGCCTACCGACGTCGCACCGAACGATTCGTGGAGCGAGTGTCCAGCGCCCGCCTGCCGACACCGTTCGGTGTGTTCAGGCTCGTCGGGTATCGCGAGCTGCAAACGGGCAGGGAACAGCTGGCACTCGTGATGGGAGACGTCACGGGCGACCAAGTCCCGCTCGCGCGAGTTCACTCGGAATGCCTGACGAGCGAGGTCTTCGGTTCCCTTCGCTGCGACTGCAAGACGCAGCTGGACGCGGCCATGCAGCGGGTTTCACAAGAGGGCCGGGGTGTCATCGTCTACCYGCGCGGCCAGGAAGGCCGCGGCATCGGATTGCTCCAGAAGCTGCGTGCCTACGAGCTGCAGGACCAGGGCGCCGACACCATTGAGGCCAATGTGCGCCTGGGCCTTCCGGTCGACGGCCGGGACTATGCCGTAGGTGCCAAACTCC
>NZ_JBFUGE010001258.1:0-756 GCF_056403075.1 Ideonella sp. P3_A4
CCAGCCGCCCGTCCGGCGAGAACACCGCGTGTTCCGGGTTCTTGCCGCTGACCTTGACCACAAACGCCTTGGCCTGCGCCTGCGTGTCGACGAACACCACGTTGTTGCTTTCTTCCACCGCCGCAGCCACCCAACGCCCATCTGGTGAGATACCAACGCCCTCAGGCGACTCACCCAACGCCACCTCGCCGCTGACCTGGCGCTTGGCGAGGTCGACGATCACCAGGCGGTTCTCGGGCTGGTCGCTGACGTAGGCAAAGCGGCCGTCGGGGCTGATCACCGTGCCGCGCGGCTTCTTGCCCACTACGATCTCGGCCACGACCAGGTCGGTGGCGATGTCGATCACGCTCAACGAGCCCGAGCCTTCGTTAGGCACATAGGCGAACGGCGCCGCCTGCGCGCTGCCGGCCGCGATCATCACGGCGCCGGCCGCCAATGCAGCGGGCCACATGCGCTGGAACACGCCGTCACGCCGCAGCGCGTGTCGTAACGCCACCAGCACATGCCCGGCAATCAAGGCGCCGAAGACCCAACCCAGCACCACGTGCAGGCCATTGAAGAAGGCATAGACGGCCGGCAGGTTCGGCCCCCATGGCGGCAGCGGCGCGCCGAAGAACTTGACGCCATGCTGGCTGAAGTTGGACGCCACATAGCCCGACAGAGGCATCAACAACATGCAGGCATACAGCGCGCGGTGGCCCCACGTGGCGCTGCGCTGGGTGCTGGGCGACAGGTTGCGCGGCAAGGCCGGCGGAC
>NZ_JBFUGE010001259.1:0-752 GCF_056403075.1 Ideonella sp. P3_A4
CCCCATGTCTGCTAACCCCTTCTTGCCGGAATGAGTAAGCGGTCAGTATCACCACCCCCCCACCCCATTTCATGAAGGTGTTGCACTTGCTTGTTGAACCCGCGGTGCCTAACCCCTCCGTCAAGGGGACGTCCACAAGCGGGCTTCGCCCACTTGCGGCCGCCCCTTACGTCGAACGTTAGGTTGCAGGGAGAGCGCCAAGTGCCAGCACCGTATGTCGGCAATTGCCTTTGTGGCCAAGTGCAGTTTCAGCTTTGCGCTGAGCCACTCACCTACTACGCCTGCCACTGCACGGACTGTCAGCGCCGCACAGGTGGCTCCATGAGGCTGGCCATGTGGGTCACTCGTTCAAGTCTCCACGTCGTATCCGGCGAGCCAGGGGTTCTGGAGTTTCAAGGCAGCCTAGGTCGGCCTCGTCGTTCCAGGGCGTGCACCGCGTGCGACACGAGGTTGTGGGCAGAGCCAGTCAACAGGCCAAGCCTGGCAATCCTCTTTCCGGGTACCCTGCAAAGTGCAAGTCAGTTCAGCCCCGTCGCTCACATCTGGGTTCGCAGCGCTTTGCCATGGGTCACAATTCCCGAAGGCGTCGCCAAGTACGAAACTCAGCCCAATGATCCCCAAGAGCTCATTCGCCTCTGGCAAGCTGCAGGTAGTGCATCAGGCCAGGCTGCAACCTAACCCCTCCGTCAAGGGGACGTCCACAAGCGGGCTTCGCCCACTTGCGGCCGCCCCTTACGTCGAACGTTAGGCCT
>NZ_JBFUGE010001260.1:0-751 GCF_056403075.1 Ideonella sp. P3_A4
CTCTTCGATAGGGCGCTGGAACTGCCACATCGTCGGCATCAGCGGCGAGGCGGGGCCGCCATGCACGAACAGGATGATCGGATTGCTCCGGTCCTGGCCGCGCACGCTGAGCCACTGGTCGATGCCGCCAATCTTCGTCTTGTAGGTCTCCTGGATGCCGGTCGGGGCGAGGATGCGGCCGAGATCCTGAACGACTTCCCTTGCTGTCTTGTAGCGCGCGGCGTCCTTGGCTTGCTCGGTGGTGTCTTCGGCGAATGCGTTGCCCGCCAGCGCGGCTGTGGTGGCGAGGGCGATGAGTGTGGTTTTCAAACGAGAAGTCGCTTGGTTGTGAATCGGGATGAGATCAAGCCAGTGCGGCGCGCAGTGCGGCCAGCGTGGCGTCCGGCGCTTCGGCCATCAACACGTGGCCGGCATCAACGGTTTCGACGCAGGCCTTCAGCGCGTTGCCGATTTCGGCCGCGGCCTTGGGCGGTGTCATCTGGTCACGCCGGCCGAGGATCAGCGTGGCAGGCGCCGTGACCTTCGCGGCGGCGTCGAGCGCGCCCGCGTAGCCATTGCACGCGACGAAATCCTGGTGGTAGAGCTGGTTGTTGCCTTGCTTGGCCAGCACCAGCCGGCACAAGGCCTTGCCGCCACCACGCACCCACACGCCGGGGCCGGGGTAGCCTGGCTTCTGGGCGATCGACGAGTACGACAGCGTGGTGACCAGGTCGATGGCGGCCAGCGGGTCGTTCTTGGACATTTCCAGCAG
>NZ_JBFUGE010001261.1:0-751 GCF_056403075.1 Ideonella sp. P3_A4
ACAGTGCGTCGTAGGCTTTGGTGTTGACGAAGAAGTCGAGCTGCGGGCCGCCTTCCCACCAACCGGGGTAGTTGTAGAAGCCGGCGACCTTGTTGAAGCCCAGCTTCTGGTCGTCGTACGGGCCGACCCACTCGGCGGCGTCGATCGTGCCCTTTTCCAGCGCCGAGTAGATCTCGCCGCCCGGGATGTTTTGCGGCACGCCGCCGATGCGCTCGATCACCTTGCCGCCGAAGCCGCCGATGCGGAACTTCAGGCCCTTCATGTCCTCGAGCGACTTGACTTCCTTGCGGTACCAGCCGCCCATCTGGGCGCCTGTGTTGCCACCCATGAAGTTGATGATGTTGTAGTTCTTGTAGAACTCGCGCATCAGCTTCAGGCCGTTGCCTTCGACCATCCAGGCAGTCATCTGGCGGCTGTTCAGGCCGAACGGAATCGCGCAGCCGAGGGCAAAGGTTTCGTCCTTGCCGAAGAAGTAATACGGCGCGGTGTGGGCCATCTCGACCGAGCCGCTTTGCACACCATCCACCACCTGCAGCGGCGGCATGATTTCGCCACCGGCGTGGATCGAGATTTCGAACTTGCCGCCGGACAGTTCCTTCACTTTCTTCGCGAAGACATCGGCCGCGCCGAAGATGGTGTCCAACGATTTCGGGAAGCTGGACGCGAGGCGCCAGCGCACGTTGGCTTGGGCGTGCACGATGGCCGGTGCAGCCCCCGCAGCCAGCACGCCAGCCAAGCCGGCGCCACGAAC
>NZ_JBFUGE010001262.1:0-751 GCF_056403075.1 Ideonella sp. P3_A4
GTACTGGTCCGAAGCCTTCTGCCTCTGAACTGTTGGCTTGCTTGGCCGTCCGGGGTGAAAATGCAGGCAACCCGAGTCGCACACCGGTTGGGTTGCCGGTCGGAGCCCGAATGCAACGAGCCTTTCTGTGCCTTCGTTCCATCCAGTGGCGGTGGCGCCGCTTTACCTCGTCGTTGGTGGCATCGCGTTCCGGGCATCTCGTTGCTCGGCGTCATTCGCCTAACCCCTCGGTCAAAGGGACGTCTTGCGGCAAGCCGCAAGCCGCCCCTTACCTCGAACGTTAGACCACAGGAAATACAAGCGACGCAGCACCGAGCGCCGCACATAGATCGAGGTTGCCACTCCATGCTTCACCACGTCGAGCTGTATGTCAGCGATCTTGCTCGCTCGCTCAGCTTCTGGGAACCCTTCCTTGGTCAACTTAGCTATCACGAGTCACAGCGCTGGTCTGAGGGTGTGAGTTTCATGTCCGGCCAAACCTATCTTTGCTTTGTTCAAGCACCGTCTGAGCATCTGGAAGCTGGCTACCATCGAAAACGAGTGGGCCTGAATCACCTCGCCTTTCACGCCAAGTCCAGGGAGCATGTTGATGAGGTAGCAAAATGGGTAAAGTCAGCTGGCTTTGCTTGCCTCTATGAAGCCGAGTACCCATATGCTGGAGGCCCTGACTACTATGCCCTCTACTGCGAAGATCCCGACAGAATCAAAGTTGAGCTGGTGGCTCCGCCTGTGGTCTAACCCCTCCGTCAAG
>NZ_JBFUGE010001263.1:0-750 GCF_056403075.1 Ideonella sp. P3_A4
GTCAAGCGCGGAAGCGGATTCTATGTGTAAACCCCAAGCCCACCAGCGCTGCGAGCCGCCTGCAGCCTTGTTTCATCGTCATGCGCGCCGCGTTTTTGGTGCCGCAGCCGCGGCGCCGAAGCGGCTGCGGTGGCGTGGGCCTTACCGCGCTTTGGCGCGGATCTCGGGCAGGGCCTTTTGCAGGTAATACACCATCGACCAGATGGTCAACACGGTGGCCACGATGATCAACACGGTGCCCCACCAATGGGTGTCGATCAGCTCGAACAAGCGACCGTCGTACAGCAGGAAGGGAATGGCCACCATCTGCACGGTCGTCTTCACCTTGCCCAGCATGTGCACGGCCACGCTGCGGGACGCGCCGATCTGCGCCATCCACTCGCGCAGCGAAGAGATCGCGATCTCTCGGCCGATGATGACCAACGCGATGAACGCGTGCACACGCCCCAGGTGGACCAGCACGATCAGCGAAGCGCAGATCAGGAACTTGTCCGCCACCGGGTCTAGGAAGGCACCGAAGGCCGAGCTCTGGTTGAGCTTGCGCGCGAGGTAGCCATCGAGCCAGTCGGTCAGCGCGAAGACGACGAACATCACCGTCGCGGCAAGGTTGCGCGTGGTGTCTTCGAACGGCATGTAGAAGACCCCCACGATCAGGGGGATCGCCACGATGCGGGCCCAGGTCAGCAGCGTCGGAACGGTCAGGAACATGATGGATCCATTCTGCCCTCTAACCGCGTCCGCGCCGTGCAC
>NZ_JBFUGE010001264.1:0-749 GCF_056403075.1 Ideonella sp. P3_A4
GCGCTGCGGCGTGCTGAAGAAGTGGCTCCGTAGCCTGCTTCTCCAACTTCGCCTGTACGCCAGAACCGTTCACATGACCCGATAACCAAACGACCAGGCCAAARAAGGCACCGACAAGCGGTGCCCGATTCGACAGCCCCGGCACCGCGCTGTGCCGGGACCGGTTGGCCAGACGACCTACTTGCCGTCGCTGCCCAGCTCCACCGCGAACGACAGCACGAGCTTGGCGAACTTCAACGCATGGTTGGCGTTGTTGCCCGACTTGCTGATCGTGTCGTTCGAGGTGTGGATGTACGGGTTCGAATCGTCGTACAGCGCCTCGGCCGGGATCGACGCGGCATAGCCCTTGTTCGTCCACGAGGCGTGGTCGGAACAGGCATAACCGCAGCGATCCTCGGTCACCTTCAGCGTCGGCTGGTAGTGCGCCACCAGGTCCTTGATGAACTTGTTCTGGGCGGCGTTCGAGTAGTCGGTCATCACCGTGATGTCGCTGTTCGACGTGCCTTTGTAGTTGGTCATGTCCAGCTGCAGCACGCCGACCACCTTCTTGCCCTTGTTCTTGTAATCGGCGGCGATGTCGGCCGAGCCCTTCAGGCCCACCTCTTCGGCCGCATAGGCCATGAACTGGATCGTGCGCTTGGGCTTGTAGCCGCTGGACAGCAGCACACGCATCGCTTCTTGCAGCGAAGCGATGCCCGACGCGTCGTCATCGGCCCCCGGCGCGATGCTGTTCTCGCTGGTGAACCCGA
>NZ_JBFUGE010001265.1:0-749 GCF_056403075.1 Ideonella sp. P3_A4
GCATGTGTCGTTGTTGATGGGTCTGTACGCCATGTCGATCGGACTGGGCAGTACTTTGGCCGCGGCTGYGACCGCTCCGCTGTCGGCACTTGGCGGTGGCTGGCGGCTCGGAACGGGCATTTGGGCGCTGCCAGGGTTGACCGCCATCGCCGCATGGACGGTCGTGTCCCGATCTGAGCGGACGACCGACCCGGCCTCGGAAACGGCGGCGGCGCGTCGCCACCCTGCGGGTTCAGTGAGAGCTTGGCTGGTGGCTTCCTACTTCGCGATCAACAACTTCCTGTTCTTCGGCTTCCTGTCCTGGCTCGCGCCGATCTATCGGGAGCTCGGTGCGACTCAGGCGCACGCAGGGCTGCTGCTCGCCTGCTTCACGATGGCATTCATGTTCTCCAACCCACTGCCGGCCTTGCTTTCCAAGAGCGAGGATCGCCGATGGCTGGTCGGACTGTTCGCGGGCATCGCTCTTGTGGGGCTCGTTGCAACCGCCGTCGCGCCGACGTTGATGCCCTTGGTGACGATCCCCATCGTGGCGTGCGGTATCGGTGCCTCGTTCTCGCTCGGCATGACCCTTCCGCTCGACAACGCATCGAGCCCAGAGGAGGCCAACTCTTGGACGTCCTTCGTCCTGTTCATCGGCTACCTCTTGGGAGCGCTCGGGCCTCTCGCGCTTGGGCTGCTGCGAGATCGAACCGGGAATTTCCACGCAGCCCTTTGGGCCCTGGTGGCTGCCGCGGCCCTCATGGTTTCGC
>NZ_JBFUGE010001266.1:0-748 GCF_056403075.1 Ideonella sp. P3_A4
CAAGACGGCCGAGAAGATGGGGCCGGTGGGCGAGGGAAGGGCGATCGAGGCGCGGGCGGTGTGTTTGCTGGCGAAAGCCTGATCGACTCAGTGGCATGAAGACGATCCGCGACCTCAATGCGCCGCCGCACATCGAGGGGCGGGTCGAGGCGATCATCGTGCGAGGCTCGCCGCGCGACCCGGCACGTCTGGTCACCAACACACTGGCGCTTGCTGGCATCGGGTTGGCCGATGATCGGCTGGGCCAACGCGGTGATGCGGAGCTCTCCACCCGCCAGGTCACGCTGATCCAGCAAGAACATTTGAACGTGATCGCCCAGCTGGCGCGGGTCCATCAGGTCGATGTCATCGGTCTGCGGCGCAATCTCGTCGTGTCGGGTATCAACCTGTTGGCGCTGAAGAATGCCAAGCTGCAGGTGGGTGATGCGGTGCTGGAGATTGTCGGCCCCTGCCAGCCTTGTTCGCGCATGGAAGAGGCCATCGGCCCAGGCGGCTACGCAGCGATGCGGGGCCACGGCGGCATGACGGCGCGGGTGCTGACGGGCGGTGCGATCAGCGTGGGTGACGTGGTGCGCGCGCTGGCCTAACCGCGTGATCTGCTCAGGCGTTTGTCGAAATCGCCGCGGTCAGTTCGTCGTACAGATGGAAGTGATCCCAAACCCCATCGAAGGAGATTGACATGCGGTTCATGGTGATGGTCAAGGCGACCGCCGACAGCGAAGCCGGCGTGATGCCCAGCGAGCAACTG
>NZ_JBFUGE010001267.1:0-748 GCF_056403075.1 Ideonella sp. P3_A4
CGCCGCAACCTTTGCGCTAACTCGTTGATCTTCCGGAGGGATTTGACGCTACTGAGGCCATCACAATGTGTTCCGATGGCCTGCCCGGAGGGACTCGAACCCCCGACCTGCTGCTTAGAAGGCAGCTGCTCTATCCAGTTGAGCTACGGGCAGCGCGGAGGCGAATTCTAGTGCGCCGGGCGCGGCTCCAGCGTGGCGCTGTAGTGGAACCGGCGCACCAGAAGGCTCAAGGCAGCGTCTTGGGCAGAACGGCCAGGAACGCCTCGTCCATGGCGTAGGCACCAACGCCCTTGGGATAGAACTTGAATGTCATCTTCACGTTCCGATCCGTCAGATGAATGCTCTCCGCGTGGAAGCGGACGGCCGTCCACTCCGAGTTCTTGAAGTTGAACCGGATCTTGAGCTCTTGCTGCGGTGCTTTCGAGGAACTGAGCACGATGCCGATCACACCTTGCTCACCTGCGGGCCCCTTGAGCAGAACCCCGCCTTGCAGGACCGGGTTGGCGTAGGGGTCGACTCCGAGTCCGTTGACCGTCTGGATTACGCTAGCAACAACCGTGTTCGACTTTTGAATAGCGAGGTATGGGTTCTTCGATGCTTCCGTCGCGGCCGAGAAAGTTAGCCCGTCGGGGCCGGTGAGAGAGGCGGTCCAGTTAGCCGTGCCTGCGACGAAGTCGGAGTTCTTCAGCAATTGGGGCGACGTCGTAAAAATGGTATTGAGCGGCGTGTGATAGGCGTGGTACGGGAG
>NZ_JBFUGE010001268.1:0-747 GCF_056403075.1 Ideonella sp. P3_A4
CGCTTGGGCTGTCCGTCCTCCGGCGGCCAGCGCACGGATGGTGGCTGCTCCAGCCGTGTTCTGGCTGGCTTGGTCACGGGTCGGGCACCACTTTCGTGTGCCATCCGAGCAAAAGCATCCCCGCGGTTAGTTCCAGGCATGGGTAGCTCTTTGGCAATCGGAATTGCAGCCTCACATCTCTGCCACGGCAAGCTTGCAGCGCCCAGTCACGCATCACCGGCCGAGCTCACAGGGCATGGCCTAACTGAAACAGCCGCAACCCCAGTGCGGCATAGCCGCGCTCCGGTCACCCGCGCGGCTGCTTCAGGCCCTTCACGCCCATCGGCCTGGGGGTGGCGGGCAGCGGTTGGTGCCTCATCGGCGCCTAACCACTCAGTCAAGGGGACGTCTTGCGGCAAGCCGCAAGCCGCCCCTTACCTCGAACGTTAGGCATAGCCATGAGTTGCGTATTGCGAGCGGCAGGCGAGAACTTCGACGTGGAAGCCTTCCTGGTTCAGTGCCAGGCCGCACCCCTCAGCACGTGGAAGAAGGGTGAGAAGAGGTCTCAGGGCGCGAGTGCGAACAAGACGTCCGGGGTACGATTTCAAGTCAGCGACGCAGAGTTCTCCGACCTCTCCGCGCAAGTCAGCGATGCCCTCACATTTCTCCAAGCCCACCGCGAATGGCTCATCAGGTTGGTATCCTTTCCGGGCGTCGAGCGCGTCGTCGCTGACTTCGGAACCGAGTCCAAGCCGCCTTACTGGGCAT
>NZ_JBFUGE010001269.1:0-747 GCF_056403075.1 Ideonella sp. P3_A4
GTCCGGTCCGGTGACGGAACTCAGCCCTCAGCCCGAGACGTCATCGCCGGCCAGCGCAGCCGCCGCCTTCTTTGGCTCCGGCAACATCACCAGCGGAGCTGCCAGAGACTTGACCGTGTACTCGAAGCCCTCTGGCAGCCCCGCCAGATCGGCGATCGGCACGAAGGCGTAAATGACTGCGGCACTGTTGGGGCTCAGTTGCTCGGGATAGGTCAGGCGTTTCTTCGTCTCAGGCGACAGCGAGTCCCACAGCGGCCGGTCCAGCGCCGAGAGCTGGAAGCTGGCCGGGACCTTCTTGCCGCCACTCAGCACCACCAGGCGATCCTGGTCGATCGCCAGGGCCACGGGCGCCGGGCGCGCGCCGATGCGCATCAGCAGCGGAATGAGCTTGTACTTGCCGCCGACCGAGTTCAGCGCGTAGGAAACGAACTGGACCGTGACGCTGGCGGTCACGCCTTGGTCCGGCGTTGCTGCGCGTTCCGGGCCGATCCGCTCGGTGCTGTAGGTCTCTTGCGGGTCGTTGAGCGCGCCACCGCCGGCGGCGAAGGACGCTGTCGCGCTGGCCGCGACCATCAGGCCGCCGATGGTGCGCGTGACGATGGTGCCGAGGTTCATGGGACCCTCCGAGCGCTCTCGATGCAAGAAAGCGCGGCCACGGTATCACTTGCCGTCGCGAGGCTCAAGGCGCAGCCATCGACCAGGCACCCCGGCGCGAAACCTCTTGACCTAGAGTGCACTCCACCATGT
>NZ_JBFUGE010001270.1:0-746 GCF_056403075.1 Ideonella sp. P3_A4
CTGTTCGGCCGTGCAACCGTTGCGACGTGTCGGGAGGTCGGGGGCGGTATCCGCTGGGGTGATTTCTCAATGAGCCCCAGCGGATACCGCCCTCGGCCGGCGCGCCAACACCGCACAACCCGAGGAACCTCAGGCCAGCAGCGCTTCCAGCGTCCGCCGATAGATGTTCTTCAGTGGCTCGATGGCATCGATGGCCACGTGCTCGTCGATCTTGTGGATCGTCGCGTTGACCGGGCCGAACTCGACGACCTGCTCGCAGACCTTGGCGATGAAGCGGCCGTCGGAGGTGCCGCCGGTGGTCGACAGCTCGGTCGTCACGCCGGTCTCTGCGGCGATGGCAGCCGACAACGCCGAGACCAGCGAGCCTACCGGTGTCAGGAAGGGTTCGCCACCCAGGGTCCAGGCAACTGCCCAGTCCAGCCCATGGCGATTCAAGACTTCGCCGACGCGCTTCTTCAAACCTTCGGGCGTAGACGCGGTCGAGAAGCGGAAGTTGAAGTCGACCACCAGCTCGCCGGGGATCACGTTGGTCGCGCCGGTGCCGCCATGGATATTCGAGATCTGCCAGGTGGTCGGCGGGAAGTATTCGTTGCCTGCGTCCCACTGAATGCTTGCCAAATCGGCCAGCGCCGGTGCAGCGAGGTGGATGGGGTTCTTCGCCAACTGCGGGTAGGCCACGTGGCCTTGCACGCCGCGCACCGTGAGCTTGCCGGACAGCGAGCCGCGGCGACCGTTCTTGATCATGT
>NZ_JBFUGE010001271.1:0-742 GCF_056403075.1 Ideonella sp. P3_A4
CTTCGTCGACATCCCGTTCGCCGATGGAGAGACCAGCGGTGCCTTCAGTGCCGAGGACTACTACACCGTCGCGGTCGAACGCGGCAAGGCACGCAACAGCGGCAACCGGCTGACCAACGCGTCGCCTGGCTATCGCAACCTGCAGCCGGGTCTGCGTGCCCATCATCTGCCGAGCGAGAACTGGGCCTTGTCCGGCGCGATCTGGGACACCGAGGGCCAGTGGGGGCCGAAGAACTGGTACACGGTGCCGAACACGCCGTTCCTGACGATCGGTGCGAACTGCGTCGACGCCAAGCCGGCCGGCCACAACGGCAAGACCTGCGAAGGCGAGTTCTACGGCGTCGAGTCGATCCAGACCGACTTCGACTCGTCGCGCTTCGAGTTCGCCGCCGCAATCAACGCTTCGCGCCAAGACAGCAACGGCAACGAGATCGCCTCGTGGCGGGTCGAGAACGGCTACAACCACTACGTCAACGCCAACGTGGCCAAGAACTACGCCTGCGCCACCGACGTCACCCCGCCGCCGGGCAACTTCTGCTCGTGGGAACTGGGCCACATGCGCCATTTCGCGACGCGCCCGTCGGGTCGCTACGTGATGAGCTTCCCAGGGTGGCCGGCGGCCAAATGGCTGGCGTTCAACATCAGCAATGCGGCCGGCGCCGAAGACAAGTTCCTGATGGCAGTCAAGTTCGACGGGCGCCTGACGGCCGCGGCCTACGTGGTCGCCGGCTCGCAGTGGGAC
>NZ_JBFUGE010001272.1:0-741 GCF_056403075.1 Ideonella sp. P3_A4
TGCAGGGGCTGACGCTGCCTGCGGCCAACGACCCCGCGCGCGCGCAAGCCGAGCGCGTGGTCGAGCATTACAAGTTCGGGTTGCGCGCCGAGACTGCCTTGCTCGGCAAGCTGAACGTCGGTGGCAACCAGACCACGCAGGACGTGCTCGCGGCGATCGACAACGCTGCGGGCGCGCGCCACCTGCTGGAAGCGGGCAGGCTCGGCGCCGGCAAGGCAGGGCGCGAGGACTCGGCCACGCTGGCGAGCCAGGCGTTGAAGTACGCCGCGGCCAACATGGCACGCGCCGACGGAGCGGCCGAGCAGCACCCCGAGTTCAAGGCGGCTTACGTGGCGCTGCGCAACGGCTTCACCGAAAGCGGCCAGGGCTCGGACTTCAACGCCATGACCCGGCGCCTGCACAAGTTCGTCAAATACATCGACCTGGCGGCCGCAGAAAAGCCCAGCATGGCCACTGCGCTTGGTCGCTTCGGGCGGTTGGCCCAGCGCGTCGCCGGCAAGGAGATGTCGCCGTTGACCACGCTGCTGCAGGCCGGGCCGTTGGGGGCCGACCTGGGCCAGGTGCCGGCGGAGTTCAAGAAGCAGCTGGGCAAGACCCTGACCGACAGCGCCACGCTGCTGGAAGGCCATCTGCGCCAGGGCATGGCGGCGATGCCGGCCGCTGACCGCACGCAGGGGCTCGTCCGGCTGGCGGCGCTGCAGCTGTGGAACGAACAGCTTGCGGGCGCGACCGACCCGTATG
>NZ_JBFUGE010001273.1:0-740 GCF_056403075.1 Ideonella sp. P3_A4
GTGCAGCTTCATCGACACGACCAGCGAAGCGCGCCGCACGACGCTGATTGCCTGGATCGGCGACAGGTTGGCGCTGACATGCTCGACCCGGTCGGCACGCTTCATTCGCGCCACGACATCGTGGTGCATGCGCGCGTCCTGGTGGTTGGTGTAGACGGACAGCGGCAGGAACAGCACGCGGTAGTCCTCGGCCAGCTCATCCAGAATCCGCGCCAGCTCCCACTYGAAGTACTCGAGGTAAGCGTTGTGGCTCGGCTCGGTCAATTCGTAGCGCGAGTTGAAGTGGTCCGCCAGGCAGACGACGGCAAAGGGCGAGCGCTCGAGCCGGCGCAGCTGCTTGTCGACCTCGACCGGCAAGGGCTCGACCGAATCGCGCAGGCTGAAGACGATGTCGGGGATGTAGTCGCAGTCGAACCCGCCGGCGCGGGCCAACTCGACATCGACGCGGTTGCGGAACCAGCTGTGGCGCAGGTGCGGTCCCTTCTCTCGCATCGCTTTGAGGCTGGCCTCCTCGTACTTCAGCCCCACGCCGAGCATGTGGAAGTCCGACCCCTCGGGGATCCAGTCGAGGAAGAACGGCGCGACCACATCACCGCCGCCAAGGATGACCGGCCGGCCGCCGATGGCGTCGGCAGTCAGGCGACCGTTGGCGAACTCGATGTTCTCGGCGCCGAACAGCCACTCGTGGGCGAACTTGAACGCCTCGTCGCCGGAGTTGCCGCGCTCGAAATAACCTAGGC
>NZ_JBFUGE010001274.1:0-740 GCF_056403075.1 Ideonella sp. P3_A4
TGATGCCCGCAATCGATGARGAGAAACAACGCGCTCATGAGGGAGGCAAGAAGGAAGATTCCAACCCATTCCCCCCAATTTTCCGGTATTGCGTTGCGACTCTCGCGTCTGTGCCGAAAGAGTACGCCAGACCAGGCGGCGAATGCCACTAGCGCTGCGAACGCGTTGGTGGCCAGTGCTGTTTGAACGAAGGAGTCATCGGGCGCCAAGGCCCAAGTGATGACGGTGACGAGACCAATCAGAAGGGCGCCGCCTGCGCCTGTGGCAATTGCCTGAGCCGCGCTTGCACTTCGCATCTTTGACGCCATTTGAGGCCTAACGTCCGACGTAAGGGGCGGCTTGCGGCTTGCCGCAAGACGTCCCCTTGACGGAGATGTTAGGCGAGCGACGWTGAGCAARGAGATGACAGGAACGCGAGGGCACCMGCGAAGCGASTGGGCTGTTAGATGGCGACGAGGCTGAACGAAGGCAGGGRGCTTTTGGCATYTTGGTTCCTACARCCTCGACCAATCGGCGGCCATGTTTGCYTGCATTCTTKCYRGGRAGRCCAAGCARGCCAACGCTGGAGCGGCAAAGGGCTTCGAGCGAGTACTGATMSGCSTGGTAGACGCTGGGCTGTTCTYGGGYGGCTGARCGCTCGAAGGCCGACGTGTGGCACGGTGCCMGCCCGGATGGCAAACGAGACTCGGCACTGWGACAAAGGCATTTCTGACTTTGCCTAACGTTCGACGTAAGGGGCG
>NZ_JBFUGE010001275.1:0-732 GCF_056403075.1 Ideonella sp. P3_A4
TGAACCGATAGGCGCTGTCGCTGTCGCGGCTCTTCATCCACGCGTCGCCCGTGACGATGCCGTTGTGGCTGATGCCCAGCGCCGTTCTGGGTCGGGCCTGGTGCTGCGCCGCAATCGCCTCGATGCGGTACACCGGGGGGGCTGCTTGGGCAGCGGTCGCGGCAAAGCCGCCGAGCGCCAGCACGGTGGCTGACGCGATGGGATGGGGTAGGCGCTGCATTCCGTCCTCCTGGGATGGAACTAGGAAGACTGGATGCTAGGCACCCACCTGCAGCTGTCCACTCCCTAGGTCGGGTGCTGGTGAGCACCATTAACTCCCTAGGTCAGCGGATGACGCGGCTGGTGAAGTGCCGCGCCAGACGCACCTCCACCCACGCGGCTACCGCGCTGCGCGCGGTGGCTGTCGTCAGGTCATCTCGGCGCGTGGCCCGCGTGGTGGCGGCCGCTGCCCCAGCCGCACATGCTGTTGTGGATGTCGCGGTGCCACATCGTGCCGCCAGGAAGCGCCGAAGCCCAGCAGCCATTGCGGCAGCGTCATGGCGAACGCGTCTTCCAGCGGCGGCGGCCGCCGCTCACTGAGCACCAGCGCCGTGCGCCGGATGCTTTCGGCCAGCGAATCGCTGGTGCCATAAGCCGTCAGTCCGAAGGTGGCCCAGCGCTCGCCGAGGTCGCCGACTTCGAACTCCGCCAGGTCCACCTCACAGCGCGGGCTCACGTCCGCAGCCTGGATCT
>NZ_JBFUGE010001276.1:0-729 GCF_056403075.1 Ideonella sp. P3_A4
GTCTCCCACCGTGCAGCCGTGCAGCGTCACCTGGTGGCCCACGGTCACATCGGCACCGATCGTCAGCGGAATGCCGGCATCGGTGTGCAACACGCTCAGGTCTTGGATGTTGCTGCGCTCGCCAATCGTGATCCAGTCGTTGTCGCCACGCAGCACCGCGCCGTACCAGATGCTGGCGTCAGCCGCGAGTGCCACCCGCCCGATCACCTGGGCCGATTCGGCCACCCAGGCGCTGTCGTCAATGCGGGGAATGTGGTTGTCGCCCAGTTGGTAGATGGCCATGGTGCCCTTGGTCTCCCGCCCGTTGGCAAAGCGATAATTTTAAGGATGGAAGTCAGAGCGCAGGCGTTGAAGGTTTTGAGCGTCGCCGAGCCCGAATCGAAGGCCAGGCAGACGCGCGAACTGCTCGAAGCCAGYCGCGCTGGCGCCACACTCGATGCCGGCATCGTGCTGATCGCGCCGCCTACCCTGCCCGGCCGCCCGCCCCAGCCGCTGCTGGTGCCGCCCGAACAGGTACCGCGGCGCACGCCGTTCACGCCCGAAGGCCGGGCTGCGCTGCTGCACGCCGTCTGCCACATCGAATTCAACGCGATCAACCTCGCGCTGGACGCGGCCTGGCGCTTTGCCGGCATGCCCCAGCGCTTCTACCGCGACTGGCTGCAGGTGGCCGGCGAAGAGGCATTGCATTTCCAGCTGCTGCGCGGGCACCTTCAGTCGATGGGCCACGAC
>NZ_JBFUGE010001277.1:0-724 GCF_056403075.1 Ideonella sp. P3_A4
TGCTCGGCCAGACCGTGCTGGGTGGCCAGACGGCGTGGAACGCGCAGCGCGGGCTGGCCGTCGCCGCCGGCCTGATCGCCGGCGTGGCCAACATGCTGACCTCGTCCGTCGAGGACCATCTGGTCGACAACGCGTCGGCCCGTCGCATGCAGCAGGCCGATCCGTCGCACGTGACGCACATTCACCTCGAGTCGCGCAACCCGTTGACCCCGGCCGAGTTGGGGCGCCAGGCCGAACGTGTCGATGCGCGTGTGTTCAACATGATGATTCCGGCCTTTCTGGCGATGGGCCTCATGCAGGCCCTCAAGCCGGCGATGAATGACGCTGGCACGCCGCAGGGTGGGCAGTACGCGGTGCAAGCGACCGTCAATGCGCTGAGCGCCGGGCTGCTGCTCGGCAGCCTGCTCGCATTGACCGTGAAGAGCTACCAACTCAACGACGGCGTGCGTGGCCACCGCGCGCGCCAGCCCTGAGCGATGGAGAGAACGTCCGTGTCCAACCCGTCCATTTCAGATCGGGCGCTGCCCTGGCTGCGCGCCGTGGCGGCCGCACTGGGCCTGAGCGAGCCCGACCAGAAGGTGTGCGTCGACCAGGCCGGCATGTTGCTCGGCGACGTGCCTGTTTCATGGTTGCCGACGCTGACCGGCGGCGATACGCAACTGGCGGCGCTGGCCGTTGTGGGCCCCGTGGGCGCGCCGGGCGAGGCTGCTGCAACGCTCGAGGC
>NZ_JBFUGE010001278.1:0-724 GCF_056403075.1 Ideonella sp. P3_A4
CCTGAAAACCGTGCTGCCTAACCCCTCCGTCAAGGGGACGTCTTGCGGCAAGCCGCAAGCCGCCCCTTACGTCGAACGTTAAGCCTCATTTCCCAGCCAACAATGCGAGCACACTTACATCCGGCATGGGGGGTCCTTCTCGCGAGCGTGTACCTCGTGTCCTGGGTTGCTTTGGGCGCCTCAGTCGCGATGCTTCTTTCGAGTCTTTTCCCCTTGCATCCTCTTTCGGTGCTCTTGCCCGTACTCAGCATTACGGGCGCCGGCGTACTTTTTCCATTTTGGAACCTTGCCGGTGCAGTCGACTACTTAAAGCGCGGCTACCGGGTACGAGAGGTACCATCGAGGCTCTACCTAGTTGCCTGGCCTCTTGGCCCGCGCAACTGTGTTTTCGAGGAGGTGGCGGTGGACGGAACAGTTCAGCAGCTTCCTTTCGTGCGAGTCGCTCTGGACGATGCCTACCCAGCACGTAGTGAGGTTCCGCTTCCAGGTCCAGAATCCTGGGACTGCGTGGTGGCTCCGTGGGCGCGCGGACGGCGATCCGAGATTCTCGAACGCATGACGGAATGCTTTGGTGGGCCAGATCGGGGGACGCGTATTGTCGAAACCCCCTTGTCTTCATAGACGCGAGTCAGTGGAGCCGATTCGATGCTGAGGCCTAACCCCTCCGTCAAGGGGACGTCCCGCAAGCGGGCCGCCCCTTACGTCGAACGTTATGCGTCATGAG
>NZ_JBFUGE010001279.1:0-723 GCF_056403075.1 Ideonella sp. P3_A4
ACGAGAACGCTAATGGCATCATCCGTGAGTTCCTCCCCAAGGGCCTTGACCTCTCGCCCCTTACCGACAAAGATCTGCGCAACCTCGAGTTCGTCCTCAACAACACTCCTCGCAAGATCCTCGGCTTCCGCACTCCACACGAAGTCTTCTCTCAACTCAAAGTCACCGACATCGCTGGTGTTGCACTTCATCCTTGAGTCGGCCTCCCCACCGTACCCCACCGGCTGCTCCAACACCCCGAAGCCTTACTATGAACCCGAATCGTTCTATACCCGGATTTTCCGACATTGAATTCGATCAGGTGGTGGTCCGGCAATTGGATCGGTCGAATGACGAATTTCCAACCGTTGGACGAGTCGTCTGTTCGCCGGATCATGCGCGGAGGATAGTGAGCGCTCTTGCCTCCCTCACCGAAGATGAGCAAGCACGTTGTCACATACCTGGTTTTGCAGTTGATCTGCACAACAACGGAGAGGTCGTCTTCAGTGCCAACATCTGCTGGTCGTGCAACAACATGCGCCTGTCGGGTAGCAAGGCACCATCTGCGTGGGCCACGTTTGACGCAAAATGTGCGCCCGCAAAGCTGATTCTTGCGCTATGTATTGAGCTCTTCAAAGGGGCATAGCGTACGAGAGCCCTAGCCACTTTCAAATGGCCTAACCCCTCCGTCAAGGGGACGTCTTGCGGCAAGCCGCAATCCGCCCCTTACGTCGAACGTTAGGC
>NZ_JBFUGE010001280.1:0-723 GCF_056403075.1 Ideonella sp. P3_A4
CTGCGTACTCGTTCCTTCCAATGATCATGCCATCAGGAAGAATCGCCTCGACATCGAAGTGGCAGTTGGTCATGGCGAGAGGAGTAGGGAGGGGCGAAGCGATCGAGGGCTTAACGTTCGAGGTAAGGGGCGKCYTGCGCGTATGCGCARGACGTCCCCTTGACTGAGTGGTTAGGCGCCGGTGAAGCACCTWCTGCTGCCCGCCACCCCCAGGCCGATGGGCGCGAARGCCTTGAAGCAGCCGMGCGGGTGACCGGAGCGCAGCTATGCCGCACTGGGGCTGTGGCTGTTTCAGTTAGGCCATGCCCTGTGAACTCGGCCAGTGATGCGTGACTGGGCGCGGCAGGCTTTCTGTGGCAGAGATGTGAGGCTGCAAGCTCGGTTGCCAAAGAGCCACCCATGCCTGGAACTACCGGCGATGATGCTTTTGCTCGGATGGCAGACGAAAGTGGTGCCCGACCCGTGACCAAGCCAGCAAGAACACGGCCGGAGCAACCACCATCGGTGCGCTGGCCGCCAGAGGACGGACAGCCCAAGCGGACRCCSGAGCRGGCACGCTTCTCCCAAGGGCWCTGGGCATCGAAGCYGAGGCCATTGGCGGCGRGCATTKGCAGATGASGCTCCAAGTRRCTCAGACCTTCAACACGGYTGTGCGCTTAACGTTCGACGTAAGGGGCGGCTTGCGCCTYGGCGCAAGACGTCCCCTTGACGGAGGGGTTAGGG
>NZ_JBFUGE010001281.1:0-721 GCF_056403075.1 Ideonella sp. P3_A4
ACCTGATGCAGGTCGACGAGGACGCGCTGCCGCAACTGTCGCGTGATGTGCATGAGCAGCTGAAGAACTGCGCCGGCTTCATGGTCCACACGAGCCGCGCCGATGCGCGCAAGGCCGTGGCGGGGTTCCGTGAGGCGGCCCAGCGGGGCGTGGCGCCGTTGATCAACTACGTGATCGACAACGATGCCGAAGTGACCCCGCTGCTGGCGCAGGTTCAAGAGAGCAACATCCGCTCGACCATCGTGCACCTGTCGACCGACTACAAGAACCGCTACTACACGACCAACGGTGGCGTGTCAGCGAGCGATCAGCTGGCGGCGAGCTGGAAGGCCCTGGCCGGCACCCGCACCGACGTGACGGTMAAGCAGTTCACACACCCGAGCTGGCCGCAGAAGTCGGTGATCCTGGAGATCARGGGCACCACCAACCCGGGCAAGATCGTCGTGATCGGTGGCCACCTCGACTCGATCCTCTTGAGCGGGACCAACGAGAACAGCATCGCCCCAGGCGCCGACGACGATGCGTCCGGCGTCGCTTCGCTGCAAGAGGCGATGCGCGTGTTGCTGTCCAGCGGCTACAAGCCCAAGCGCACGCTGCAGTTCATGGCCTATGCCGCCGAAGAGGTGGGCCTGAGGGGCTCGCAGGGCATCGCCACCGACTACAAGAACAAGAGCAAGAAGGTCGTCGGCGTGCTGCAGCTGGACATGACGAACTACCAGGG
>NZ_JBFUGE010001282.1:0-719 GCF_056403075.1 Ideonella sp. P3_A4
ACCCGGCCGTGGCCAATGATGAGACGCTACTGCGCTATGCACGCCTGATGCTGCGTTCGGGCTGGCACCTGAAGTCGCTGATCGACGATGTGCTGGACCTGTCGCGCATCGAGTCCGGCACGGCCCGCATCGCGATCGTGCCGGTCGATGTCGGCAGCACGGTGGACGCCGCGGCGTCGATGTTGAAGCCCGAGGCCGAGGCACGCCACGTCGCGATCGACACTGGTGTGCCCTTCGGCCTGCCGGCGGTGATGGCCGATCCGTTGCGCCTGCAGCAGGTGCTGATCAACCTGATCAGCAACGGGGTGAAGTACAACCGCGACGGCGGCCGGCTGTCGGTGATGGCCGGCGCCGGTGATGACGCCAGGGTGTGGATCCGCGTCACCGACACCGGCCTGGGCATGAGCACCGAGCAGTTGTCGATGCTGTTCCAGCCCTTCAACCGCCTCGGCCGAGAGCACACCGGCGCCGCCGGCACCGGCATCGGCCTGGTGATCACGCGGCGCCTGGTCGAGATGATGGGCGGCCAGCTGCAGGTGGACAGCACCGCGGGCGAAGGCTCGCAATTCACGGTCTGGCTGCCGGCCAGCACCGAGCCGGTCGAGATCTCGCCGACACGCCCGGCCAAGCTGGCGCCGGACGAAGGCCAGCGCCGCACCGTGCTGTACGTCGAAGACGATCCGGTCAATGTCGAGGTGATGCGCGCACTGCTGCAGGCC
>NZ_JBFUGE010001283.1:0-718 GCF_056403075.1 Ideonella sp. P3_A4
ATGCAGGGCATGTTGCGCGACGCCAATCCGTCGCGCCTTGAAGACCTGATCGCGCTGAACGCGCTGTATCGCCCGGGCCCGATGGACCTGATCCCCAGCTTCGTGGCGCGCAAGCATGGCCGCGAGCAGGTCGAGTACCCGCACCCGTTGGTCGAGAAGGTGCTGGCCGAGACCTACGGGATCATGGTCTACCAGGAGCAGGTGATGCAGACCGCCCAGGTGCTGGGCGGCTACAGCCTCGGCGGCGCGGACTTGCTGCGCCGCGCGATGGGCAAGAAGAAGGCCGAGGAGATGGCCGAGCACCGCGAGATCTTCCGCAAGGGCGCCGCGGGCAACAACATCCCTGAAGAGAAGGCCGACGAGATCTTCGACCTGATGGAGAAGTTCGCGGGCTACGGCTTCAACAAGTCGCACGCCGCCGCCTACTCGCTGTTGGCCTACCACACCGGTTGGCTCAAGGTGCACTACACGGCCGAGTTCTTCGCGGCCAACATGACGATCGAACTGGGCGACACCGACAAGCTCAAGGTGCTGCTCGCCGACGCGACGAAGAACTTCAAGCTCAACTTCGAGCCGCCCAACGTCAACAGCGGCGTCTACCGCTTTGAGCCGATGCCGGGGCCGGAAGGACGCAAGAAGCTGCGCTACGGCCTGGGCGCGATCAAGGGCACGGGGCAGGGCGCGATCGAAGCGATCGTCGCCGCCCGCGAACTGGAAG
>NZ_JBFUGE010001284.1:0-717 GCF_056403075.1 Ideonella sp. P3_A4
ACCAAATGTTTCGCTGAAATTGGGCGCTTGATCAGGTAGCCACCGAAAACGATGAGACCCGGAAAGAGAACTACAAGAGAGCGTGGATAAACGAAGCCGCCAAACGAAATGACGAGGAGAACCGCAAGCATGAAGAATACGAAGCCGATACGGAGGCTGTCGTCCTGCTCGATGCGAACGAGCTCTTCGTCGAACTGGATATGTACGCTCATTGAGCCCTAACGTTCGACGTAAGGGGCCTGCCGCAGGCAGGTCCCCTTGACGGAGGGGTTAGGGCGCTTGCGTGAACTCGGCACGAATTGACTCAGATAGGAGTCGCTTGATCAGCCATGCGAACAGCGCGGACAGGCCAATAGCCATGAAAGCTGAGAAGATTCTTATGACCGTTGCCATGCGATCAAATTCTGCTTGAAAGTCTTGCGGTGCATTGGCCGGGAACGTGGCCATGGAGGAAATCATGACTTGCTGAAGCGCAAGACCTACGATGTTCCACAGGATACCAAGTGCCAGGATTCCCACGATTGCCAGGCGCGCCCAGTTCTTGCGACGAAGCAACCCAATGGCGGCAGCAAAAGTGCCACTTGACAGGAGAAGGAATGCCAAGAAGAAAAGCTGGACATGAGCCACCATGAACTGGAAGAGCGCGGGCATCTGCTGTACCCCCAAATCGGATTGAGACCGTATTTGGTCGAGAGGGAACATCGTATTGATCATGAT
>NZ_JBFUGE010001285.1:0-714 GCF_056403075.1 Ideonella sp. P3_A4
GCGCTGGGCTGGTCCGTGGTCTCGCCCGTCACAGCGGCATCGCTTTCGGCCGCAGAAACAACGTGACGTCCAACCCTTCAAGGCGCTCGGCGGCGGCTGGGCTTTGACTTCGCGGTGACCTGCTTCTTGGGTGCGTCAAGGCTGCCGATGTAGGCGCAGAACATGTCGGCGACTGCGTTGGCGTAGGTCTTGATTTCGGCGTTCGTTCGCGGGCTCGCCGAGAAATCGTGACCCACCATGCTCAGCGTGGTGAGCACCAGCTCGCCGGCCAGTGAGCGGGCCGCGTCGGTCGCATTCGGCGCGGCTTCTCGCATGAAGCGCTCAACGGTCAAGTTCCCCGCTGCTTTGGCCTGCTGCGCCTCTGGCGCGTCGCGGTACAGCGGCGCCGCATCGTTCAGCGCCCCGCGCATGTCGGCCTCTTCACACTCAGACTTGATGAAGGCGAGTACCAACACCCGCAGGCGCTCCAGCGGCGGCCGCTTTTGATCCTCGAGGATCCGGCTGAGTGTCTCGGCCGTCTCGCGCCATTCATCGGCCTGGAGCCTGAACAGGATCGCCGCCTTGTTCGGGAAGTACTGGTAGACCGAGCCCACGCTGACACCCGCCCGCTCTGCGACTCGCGCCGTGGTGAACCGGTTGGCACCTTCCGTCGCCAAAACCTGAATAGCTGCCTGAAGGATGGCCGCCACCAGGTCGGTGGAACGGGCCTGCTGC
>NZ_JBFUGE010001286.1:0-708 GCF_056403075.1 Ideonella sp. P3_A4
CCTTCAGTCGATGGGCCACGACTACGGCGACTTCGAGGCCCACGACGGTCTGTGGAGCATGGCCGAGAAGACCCGCGACGACATCACCGCCCGTATGGCGCTGGTGCCCCGCACGCTCGAAGCCCGCGGCCTCGATGCGACACCGCCAATGCAAGCCAAGCTGCGCAAGGCCGGGGACATGCGCGCCGTCGAGATCCTCGACGTCATCCTGCGCGACGAGATTGGTCATGTGGCCATCGGCAACCATTGGTACCGCTGGCTGTGCGAGCGCGACGGCCTGGACCCGATCGCCAGCTACGCCGAGTTCGCCACGCGTTACGGTGCGCCACGGCTCAAAGGCCCGTTCAATCTGGATGCGCGGCGAGCTGCCGGCTTCGACGAGGCCGAGATCGACCGCCTGGGCGCGACATAGTCGACACGCCAGCCACGGCGGGCGAAGCAATAATCCGGCACCCGCTGCAGCCCCCCGCCCATGCCAGAGACGCCCGAGGCCTCACTGCCAACCGACGAACCGAACGCCCTGCCACCCGGCACGCGCTTCGGCGAGCTCGAGATCCTGCGCACGATCGGCATCGGCGGCTTCGGCATCGTCTAYCTGGCGCAAGACCATKCSCTSSAGCGCCWGGTSGCGRTSAAGGAATACATGCCCGGCCAGMTGGCCCAGCGCAGCGGTGGCTCGCAGGTGTCGCTGCGCTCGGCCTCGTACAG
>NZ_JBFUGE010001287.1:0-708 GCF_056403075.1 Ideonella sp. P3_A4
CAGTTCACGAAAAGAGTAGACGCGGCCGATCGGCCGGCCCCGGCTCCACTGCGGCTGGATGTGGCGTTCGAGCTGTGCGCCGTCGAGCAGGTGCACGATGTCGACGGCCGACAGCAGCGCATGCGCCTCGATCTCGGCCAGCCGCGCCTGGTAGGCGGCGGGAGCTACGGTCTGGCCGCTCATCCAGCGGTGGATCGCTTCGTCGTCACGTTCGACCAGCGCCGATTCGGGCAGCGCCCACAGCGTCGCAAAGCGGCGGTTGAAGGCCTGGATGCGGCCGTGCAGGTCGGTCACCAGGATGCCGTCGGCGGTGGCTTCGAGCGTCGCGCGCAGCTCGGCCAGCAACGAGTCGCGTTCGCGCTCGGCGCGGTACTCGCCGCTGCGGTCGTGCAACAGCACCAGGTAACCGCTGACACCGGCGCGGCCGGCGCTCAGACCGGCGACGGGCCGTTCCCGAGCCGGTCCGTCCCCCTCGGGAGGCCTGGCGCGAAGCGACAGGTCTGGGGGCCTCGAGATACTGCCGATCGGCACGACACGGCGGTGCACGCAGGCGGTGCGGCCGTCGGGGCGGGCGAGCTCGGTTTCGCTGTCCAGCGCACCGGGCGCGCCGCCGAGCACGTCGGACCAGAAGGCCACGTCTTCGAGCGTCGGCAGCAAGGTGTCGGCGCGCCGGCCGACCATCGACGCCTGTTCGAGACCGAACCATTC
>NZ_JBFUGE010001288.1:0-707 GCF_056403075.1 Ideonella sp. P3_A4
GCCGTACCAGGAGGTGATGCAACGCGTGGGCGGTGACCTGTTCGTCCGCAAGTCCACGTTGGAATACTTCGCCTCGGCCGGCTACGACGACGTGCTGGACGTGGGCGTGCGCTGCGAGCGCATCGGCAACTCGTCGATGCTGTTCCAGACGGGTGTGTTCCGCGGCGAAGAGCTGCTGGTCAGCGGCGAGYTGGTCTATGTCTTTGCCGACCCGGTGGCCAAGCAGGCGAAACCGGTGCCGCCCGAACTGCGCAGCACGTTGCTTGGCTTCGAGGCGGGCGAAGACATGGTCAGCGTGCGCGTCGGCGGCTGGGAAGAACTGGGCCACGAGGCCGGCGCGATCCGCGCTGAGGTCTTCATCGACGAGCAGAAGATCCCGGCCGAGATGGAGTGGGACTCGGCCGATGCGGGCTGCGTACACGCGGTGGCCTACAACCGGCTCGGCATGGCGGTCGGCACGGGCCGGCTGCTGGAGCATGTGCCGGGCGTCGCGAAGATCGGCCGCATGGCGGTGCGGCGCGCGCTGCGCGGCAGCCGCGTCGGCCGTGCGGTGCTGGATGCGCTGATGCAGGCCGCGCGCGACCACGGCGACCGCGAAGTGATCCTGCATGCGCAGATGAGTGCCGAGCCGTTCTACCGCCGCGCCGGCTTCAACCAGCGTGGGCCGGTGTTCGACGAGGCCGGCATCGCCCACGTCGAGATGGTCC
>NZ_JBFUGE010001289.1:0-707 GCF_056403075.1 Ideonella sp. P3_A4
GGGCAACGCCATACTCGCCTGATGGTGGCCCAAGGAAGGCGACCCCGATGATCGGGGAAGGCGCGGCCGAACGGGGTTCGGCCCTGCTCGCCAGCGAGCAGCAATACAGGCAGCTGTTCGAAGCCAACCCGCTGCCGATGTGGGTCTACGACCTCGAAACCTTGCGCATCCTCGACGTCAACGAGGTCGCCTGCCACAAGTACGGCTACACCCGTGACGAGTTCCGGGCGCTGACCATCCGCGACATCCGGCCGCCCGAGGACATCGGCGCCGTCGAGGAATCGGTTCGCACCATGTCGACGCAGGTCTTCAACTCCGGCGTCTGGCGGCACCGGTTGAAAGATGGCTCGTTGATCGATGTGGAGATCGCCTCGCACGAGGTGGTGCACCACGGCCGGCGCGCGCGCTTCGTCTGCCCGATCGACGTGACGCAGCGTCTGCGCACGCAGGCGGCGCTGCGCGAACGCGAGGCCGGCCTGCGCCGGGCTCAACAGGTGGCGAAGCTCGCCCATGTCGTCACGCGGCCCGATGGCTCTTTCGAGAGCTGGTCGGAGTCTTTGCCAGGCATCGTGGGCCTCGAACCAGCCAAGATCCCGGGCAGCACGCGCGAATGGCTGCAGCTGCTGCTGCCGGACGATCGGGCCGGCTTCCGGCGCAAGAGCATCGAAGCCGCCGTCACCGGCGAACGCGTCGACATCGCGTACCGC
>NZ_JBFUGE010001290.1:0-707 GCF_056403075.1 Ideonella sp. P3_A4
TTCCATGTTCCATGGCTCGGTCTATGGCGTCCTGCCGGTGAGCACGGTCGAATACACCGAGGCCTACATCTTCTTCACGGCCTCGCGCGACGGCGGTGACAGCTGGAGCCACCGCCCGGCGTCGCCCTACGATCGGGAGGTGGGCCGTGTGAAGCAGGCTGACCTMGCGATCGACCGCAAGGGCCGGCTGTTCCTGTCGTACGTGCAATGTCTTGAGTGGACGCCCAACGGCTGCGGTGGCGCCAACGCCAAGCTGATGCTGACGACCTCGCAAGACGGCGGTGCCACATGGACGCCGCGAGGCAAGATCGCCACCGTCACCAACTCCTACAGCGCGCCGGTGCTGGCGGTCGACGCCACGCGCGGGCCGCGTAGCGGCAGCCTCTACAGCGTCCGGTCGACCCTGGTCGACGGGCAGATGCGGGTCGTGGCCTCGACGTCCACCGACGGGGGGAAGACCTGGGGTGCCGAGGTGATTGTGAGCAGCGTCGGAGCGGCCAGCCAGCGCACGCCCGCTGCCGTGGTGGCCGACGACGGCGTGTTGGCCGTGTCCTGGATCGACCTGAATGCAGACCAGCCCGGTGCGCCGATGCAACCGATGATCGCCTGGTCCAGCGATGGCGGTGCCAGTTTTTCGGCGCCGCTGCCGCTGGTCACGAAGCCGCGCAAGAACGACAGCGACTTCTACCTCAACGACGGCAACAGCC
>NZ_JBFUGE010001291.1:0-707 GCF_056403075.1 Ideonella sp. P3_A4
GTACAGCTGCGCCGCGCGGCGCTTGACCTTGAAGCCACCGGGCAGGATGCCGTCGGTCTTCAGGCCGCGGGCCACGCAGTCCTGCATCGCGCGCCAGATGCGCAGCAGGCCGGCGTCGATCTCGGCATCGGTGCGCCAGTGGCGCTCGTTGGCGCGCATCACTTGCGCGATCGTCAGCTTCTCGCGTGCGCAGACTTCCAGCAGCTCGGCGCCCGAGCGGAAGGGCAGCGGCAGCACGGTCGCATCCGGGGCGATGACCTTCTGCTTCGAACCGTCGGCCGCCACCTCGTCACTGACGACGAAGCCACCACCGACCGAGTAGTAGGTGCGGTTTTCGAGCTCGGCGCCTTCGGCGTCGTAGGCGATCAGCCGCATGCCGTTGGCGTGGAAGGGCAGGGTCTCGCGGCGGCGGAAGATCAGGTCTTCCGGTTCGTCGAAGGCGACCTCGTGCTCACCCAGCAGCGACAAGCGCTTGCTGGAGCGAATCGTCTCCATCAGCGCGGGCACGGCGTCCACGTCTACCGTGTCCGGCTCGTGGCCTGCCAGGCCCAGCAGCACAGCCTTGTCACTGCCGTGGCCCTTGCCGGTGGCGCCGAGCGAACCGTACAGCCAGCAGCGCACGCGCGTCGTCTTCGCCAACAACCCTTCGCTGCGCAGGCGCGCCGCGAACAGGCGTGCCGCGCGCATCGGGCCCACGGTGTGGGAGC
>NZ_JBFUGE010001292.1:0-706 GCF_056403075.1 Ideonella sp. P3_A4
GGGCCTGGGTGGCTGCGACTCGGTGAAGAACGTGCTCGTCGTCAAACGCTCGGGTGCTGCGGTGTCAATGGCCGCGGGCCGCGACCTGTGGCTGGCCGACGTGATTGCTGGCCAGCCCAGCACCTGCGAGCCGGAGTGGGTCGAGGCCGAGCACCCGCTGTTCCTGCTCTACACCTCGGGTTCGACCGGCAAACCCAAGGGTGTGCAGCACTCGACCGGCGGCTACCTGCTGCACGCTGCGCTGACGACGAAGTGGACGTTTGACCTGAAGGCCGACGATGTGTTCTGGTGCACGGCCGACATCGGCTGGGTCACCGGCCACACCTACATCACCTACGGCCCGCTGGCGCTCGGCGGCACCGAAATCGTCTTCGAAGGCGTGCYGACCTACCCGGATGCCGGCCGCTTCTGGAAGATGATCCAGGACCACAAAGTGACGGTGTTCTACACCGCGCCGACGGCGATCCGCTCCTTGATCAAGGCTGCTGAGGGCAATGCTGCCATTCACCCGGACCGCTACAACCTGTCGAGCCTGCGCATCCTCGGCTCGGTCGGTGAGCCAATCAACCCGGCCGCGTGGGAGTGGTACCACCTGCATGTGGGCGGCGGCCGCTGCCCGATCGTCGACACCTTCTGGCAGACCGAGACCGGCGGCCACATGATCACGCCGCGGCCGTCGTCGTCGACGCTGACCGAGCCGTCGGTG
>NZ_JBFUGE010001293.1:0-706 GCF_056403075.1 Ideonella sp. P3_A4
GCTGGATGCTGCACCACGCGCGCGACCTGTTCGCCGCCGCCGTCAACAATGGCTGGGACCGCCACCACACCGGCCTCGTCTACGGCTTCGCCCCCGACGGCGACCCCGCGACCGACACCCACATGAAGGTCTGCGACGGCGACAAGTACCACTGGGTTCAGGCCGAATCGATGGCCGCCGCGGCCGCGCTGGCAGAGCGCACGCACGACGGTGGCTACTGGGACTGGTACGACCGCATCTGGCTCTACGCCTGGGAAAACTTCGTCGACCATCAGCACGGCGCCTGGTTCCGAATCCTGACCCACGACAACCGCAAACTCACCGACCAGAAAAGCCCGGCCGGCAAGGTGGACTACCACAACATGGGTGCGTGCTACGAGGTGCTGGCGGCGATGGAGAGGTTGAACGGCGCGTCGGCCTTGGTCTGAAGACCACGCCACAGAAAAACCCGCGCCACACAGAGCGCGTGTGACCGGCAGAATCCGGCGGTCCCCACACCGCCGATCTGCCGCATGAAACTCCTCTTCAAGCTGCTCGCCTACGCCCTGCTGGGCTTGTTGGTCATCGCCGTCGCCGTGCTGGCCTTGATGTGGCATGCGCGCTTGCCGCAGCGGTCGGGCACGTTGAGCCTCGCCGGCTTGAAGGCTCCGGTGCAGGTGCGGTACGACGAATCGGGTGTGCCGCACATCCGGGCCGAGAGCGAGGG
>NZ_JBFUGE010001294.1:0-705 GCF_056403075.1 Ideonella sp. P3_A4
CCGGCGCGCTGCTGTCGCACTGGCAGTTTGGCGCCACGCGCGGCCCCGGCGGCCCGAAGGTGCGAGTGCTGAGCCCGACGGTGGCCGAGCACGGCTGGGCCTCGCGCCACACGGTGATCGAGATCGTCAACGACGACATGCCGTTCCTGGTCGATTCGACCTCGTCCGAGATCAACCGCCAGGGGCTGACGCTGCACCTGATCGTGCACCCGATCTACCGCGTCGAACGCGCCGCCGACGGCACGCTGACCGGCATCAGCGCCGGCACCGATGCAGGCCCCGGCACGCGCGAATCGTGGATGCACATCGAGATCGACCGCCTGGTCGACCCGCAGCAAAAGGCCGATCTGGTGGCCGGCATCGAGCATGTGCTGGGCGATGTGCGCGCAACGGTCGAAGACTGGAAGCCGATGGTCGCGCGCTTGCATGAGGCGATCGCCGAACTGGGCCAGTTGCCCGACACGCTGCCGGCCGAACAGGTGGCCGAGAGCCGCGCATTCCTCGAATGGCTGGCCGACGACCATCTGACGCTGCTGGGCTACCGTCAGCACGAGCTGGTCAACCTGGCCGGCGACAGCGCACTGCGCCTGGTGCCGGGCAGCGGGCTGGGTGTTCTTCGAGAGACCGAGGCCGACAAGGCCTCGTCGGGCCTGTCGCAACTGCCGGCCAATGCCCGCGAGCTGGCCCATGCGCCGACGCCAGTGC
>NZ_JBFUGE010001295.1:0-701 GCF_056403075.1 Ideonella sp. P3_A4
GTTGGTACAGGGGACTGAACACCTTGCTGTGAGAGGCCGACATGGCCGCCATGTACATCTGGCGACGCAAGTCAGGCGATCCACGCTTGGACAGTCTTCGCTTGCCGTGGCTGCGCCCTGAGTCGTGCGCCCGAGGGTCCAAGCCACTGAAGGCGACCAAGGCATCARCGCTGACGAACTGCAACCGCGCCAACAGGCTGCTCAGCAGCGCACTGGCTTGCGAGCCCACACCGGTGATGCTCAACAGCCGCCGCTGGCTSGCTTTGAGGGCAGAGTCCGCGTCGATCAGTTGCTCAATKCGCTGATCGATCGCCTGCAGCAGGCTGTCGAAGCCGGCATCCAGGTGCTGGACCTGCTGSTCAATGGCTGGACTACCGCGCAACGCCTGACGCAGYGCAGTGCGCTTGGTCACGGCTACCCRGCGCTGACCCAGTAGCTGCTCGATCTCAGCCTGCACTGGCGAGGGCGRCTGGTACGGGCGCAGCTGAGCRTGATGCTCGGCCAGGTAYCGTGCAATCACACGGGCGTCCACCCGATCGGTCTTGGCCCGCATACCCAGCGCCTTGGCGTAGAAGTACACGTCACGGGCGTTCAGGACATACACCGTGAYGCCCAGGCGAACGGCTTGGCGCACCAGCGTCAGATGGCACTSGCCCGTGGAYTCCACGGCTACCTTGGCCCCTTTGGGCAAGGTGCGCAAC
>NZ_JBFUGE010001296.1:0-701 GCF_056403075.1 Ideonella sp. P3_A4
GCACCTGGCCGGCGTTCAGCCGCGGCAGGATCCAGCGGATCTCGGCCAGCGAGAAGCCCAGCGCCTGCGCGCTGCGCACGAAGCGGACCCTTTCCGCATCCGCATCGCTGTAGACGCGGTAGCCGTTGGCGGCGCGGTTGGGTGCGGCCAACAGCTTTTCGCGCTCGTAGTAGCGCAGCGTATCGGCCGACACGCCGGTCAGTTGGGCCAGGGCACCAATGTTCATGGGCTTGTCCGTCAGGGCTTGACCTTGGAGCTTACTCCAGGCTTTAGCCTTCGAACCTCGCTGCACCACAAACCCACCGACCATGCTCAAGACCACCCTCACTGCCCTCGCCTTCTGCTTCGCCACTGCCACTGCATCGGCCAGCGGTGAAGCATCGACCTCGACGCCAACGGTGCGCTTCGCCATCGTCAAAACCGCCTCGCTGCAAACCCACGAGTGGCTGCTGTTTGCCGGAGGCCGCTTCGAGCCGGCGGAGACCGCGTTCTCGGCCTTCCTGATCCAGCACGGCGACGACCAGTTCCTGTTCGACAGCGGGCTGGGCAGCCAGGTCGACGCGCAGTACGCCGCCGACATGCCGGGCTGGAACAAGCTGTTCTTCCGCTACGACAAGCCGGTGCGCCCGGCGAAAGACCAGCTGACCGAGGCCGGCATCAAGCCGATCACGCACATCGTCGTCAGCCATTCGCATTGGGAC
>NZ_JBFUGE010001297.1:0-698 GCF_056403075.1 Ideonella sp. P3_A4
CTCGTATGGAATCTCGGCGATGTTGAGATCTGCGCTTTCCATGAGGCGTCTAACGTTCGACGTAAGGGGCGGATTGCGGCTTGCCGCAAGACGTCCCCTTGACGGAGGGGTTAGGCCGATACCGCTGCTGGTAGGAATTGACTGATCTTGGAGTCACCATACGTGCGGAGGACTTGGGAAACAATGACTTGATAGCCCGCGAGCCAATCGCCCTGCGCAGCCTTTGCTTTGAGATGAAGGGGATGCGTGACCAGCTGTTGCAAGGCCTCCAGTGACTCCCAGTAGTACACATTGGAAACCAAGCCAGTTTCAGCGTTTTCCCAGGACTCTTCGCCCAAGTAGCCAGGGATCGACTTTGCCATGGCTGCGATCTCTTGATCCAATCGATGGAATGCCTCATCAAACTGGCCCTTGGCAAAGATGAATGTGGACGAATACATATCTGACCTGAAAGATGGAGCGGGGATAGGAAGTATCACTTGACTTCGAGTGGTCAAAGTAAGTGAACATGTGTTTTCACGAAGGGCCTAACGTTTGAGGTGAGGCGCGGCTTGCGGCTTGCCGCAAGACGTCGCCTCGACTGAAGGGTTAGATTTCTTGCAGAACGCGAAGTAGGCAAAAGGCATGAAGTAGAAGACAAGCCAATGGCCTGAAAACCCGCGTAACTCGTTGGCCTTGAGTGATGCGTACTCGTTCGC
>NZ_JBFUGE010001298.1:0-697 GCF_056403075.1 Ideonella sp. P3_A4
ACCCCCGTGTCCCGACAACAGTCGGGGCACTGGTGGCCGCCCACCAAGGCGGCCACTTTCACTTTGGAGATACACCATGTCCACCATCGACTGGACCCAACGCGCCACCACTCAAAAATTGGACGGCCGCAGCGTGATCAATGGCGAGCGCGTCGCCGCCGCCGACGGCCAGACCTTTGCCAAGCACTCGCCGATCGACAACCGCGTGCTGGGCCAAGTCGTTCGCGGCCAAGCGGCCGACATCGACCTCGCTGTGCGCGCCGCCCGCACCGCTTTCGAAGACCGCCGCTGGGCCGGCAAGGCCCCGGCCGCGCGCAAAAAGATCCTGCAGCGCTTTGCCGACAAGATCCTCGGCGCGAAGGAAGAACTGGCGCTGCTCGAAACGCTGGACATGGGCAAGCCGATCCAGTATTCGCTCAGCGTCGACGTGCCTTCGTGCGCCCGCTGCATCGCCTGGTACGCCGAAGCCGTGGACAAGATCTACGACGAGATCGCGCCGACGCCGGACTCGGCGCTGGCCCTGATCACACGCGAGCCGATGGGTGTGATCGGCGCGATCGTGCCGTGGAACTACCCGATGATCATGGCCGCGTGGAAGCTCGGCCCCGCGCTGGCCGCCGGCAACTCGGTGGTCCTGAAGCCCAGCGAGAAGAGCCCCTACACCGCGCTGCGCCTGGCCGAGCTGGCCGTCGAAGCC
>NZ_JBFUGE010001299.1:0-696 GCF_056403075.1 Ideonella sp. P3_A4
CTCGTCGGTCGGCGGGCGTCAGCCCGCGATGCAGCTTGCGCTACAAGCACCGGACCTATTTGGACAACATTTGATCCCCCCGGGTCAAATGTTGCGGGCGCAGCCCGTTCGGAGCTTGTGCCACAGGCTTCGGACCTACCTCGATAACATCTGAGTACAGGGCCCTCTCAGAGAGCCCCCGCCAACCCCTGGTTGGCAGGCTAAACTCATCGACGCATGGCCACCATCAAGCGTCGCACCGTCCTGTTCGCCGATCTGCGCGGCAGCACGGCGCTGTACGAATCTCTCGGCAACGCGCAGGCCACCGCGGTTGTCACCCAAACCATCAATGCGCTGGCTCAGCGCGTGCCTGCCATGGGCGGGCAGCTCATCAAAACACTGGGCGACGGCCTGATGGCCGTGTTCTCGGTGCCGTCGATGGCCGTGGCCAGCGCGATGCAGATGCACGATCTGCTGGAATCCACTGTTGCAGCGCCGCATGCGGCGCCTGGCGTGGCCCGACTGCGCCTGCAGATCGCGTTGGCGCTGGGCGAAGTGGTCGAAGTCAACAGCGACTGCTTCGGCGATGCAGTCAACGTGGCCGCCCGCCTGCTCGACCACGCCGGCGACAACGAGACGCTGATCACCGGCGACCTGTACGACGAGCTGCCGCTGGACACCCGCGCCGCCTACCGCTCCCTCGACCGCGTCCACCTG
>NZ_JBFUGE010001300.1:0-696 GCF_056403075.1 Ideonella sp. P3_A4
GAACGAACGAAAACACCAACGGGTTGCTTCGGCAGTACCTGCCCAAGGGCATGTGCTTGAAGGGGCTGACCCAAGCCGAGTGCGACCGCATTGCGGGTGAACTCAACAGCCGGCCAAGAGAAAGACTAGGATTCAGGACTCCGGCCGAAGCATTCGGCCGTCCGCGGGGTGTTGCACTTCAACGTTGAACTCAAGCCTTGCGTATGAAGACGAACGTGCCACGATAGACCGCACTACGGTGCCTTCAACTCTTCGACCCAAGCCTCGTATTTGTTGTAGCTGGTACGCCGGGCGTGAAGTACATATGACTTGCCGGCTGCGAGCGTGACAGGGACTTTTGTGCTTCCTAGGAGGAGGCCGTCTCTAACAAAAAACCTTACGTCCACAACATGCTCTCCTGCAGAGACCTTAAAACGCTTGAAGCTTGAAATTCCTGCCAAGCGCACAGGAGTCCCATCGATTGCCTCGATGGAAAGGCCGTCCGCACCCTGCTTGGCCCCCTCAATAGTTGCGATTTGATCAGCTGGGAGGGATGGTTCTCTATAGGAGGCACAGCCTGTCAATATGGTGAACGCGGCTATGGCGGCAAGTCGAGATCTCATAAACGCTTTCGACATGATTGGGCCTAACGTTCGACGTAAGGGGCCTGCCGCAGGCAGGTCCCCTTGACGGAGGGGTTAGGCACCGGAGATGCAC
>NZ_JBFUGE010001301.1:0-695 GCF_056403075.1 Ideonella sp. P3_A4
GGCCAAGAGGGCGAACATGTAGGCGCCGACGGCGTAGAAGGCGACGTAGCCCAGGTCCAGCAGCCCCGCGTAGCCGACCACGATGTTCAGGCCCAGCGCCAGCAGCACGTACAGCAGCGCCAGCGCCATGATGCGCACCCAGCCCTGGCCGAACTGCGCGGCCACCAGCGGCAGCGCCATCAGCGCCATCGCCGCGACCAGGAAGACGATCAACTTGGTTTGTTTGCTCATGTTTTGCATGGTGTGTCCCTCCTGATCAGGCGCGGTCGGCGACACGTTCGCCCATCAGCCCGGACGGTCGCAGCGTGAGCACGAGGATCAGCACGAGGAAGGCGAAGATCTCGACGTACTGGCTGCCGAACACGCCCCCGGTGAGTTGGCCGAGGTAGCCGGCGCCGATGGCTTCAATCAGGCCCAAGAGGACCCCGCCGACCATCGCGCCAGTCAGGTTGCCGATGCCGCCGAACACCGCCGCCGTGAAGGCCTTCAGGCCCGGCAGGAAGCCCATCGAGTGCTGCACGGTGCCGTAGTTCATCGCCCACATGATCCCGGCGATGGCCGCCAGGGTCGCGCCGATGATGAAGGTGGCGCTGATGATGTGGTCAGGTCGCACGCCCATCAGGCCGGCCACACGCGGGTTCTCGGCCGTGGCGCGCATCGCGCGGCCGAGCTTGGTCTTGTTGACCAGCCACAGC
>NZ_JBFUGE010001302.1:0-693 GCF_056403075.1 Ideonella sp. P3_A4
TTGTTGGCTCCGTGGGCCGGCCCTTACGGTGGGGTGCCGCCGTTCGACAAGATCCGCATCGAGCATTTCGCGCCGGCGCTGATGGCCGGCATGGCCGAGCAGCGGCGCGAGATCGCCGCGATCACTGCCAACAAGGCGGCGCCGAACTTCGACAACACGGTGCTGGCGCTGGAGCGCTCCGGCCGGCTGCTGGAACGGGCGAAGGTGCTCTATGGCGTCTGGACTGGCTCGCTCAGCACCACCGGCTTCCAGAAGGTGCAGCGCCAGATGGAGCCCAAGCTCGCGGCGTTCGAAGACGAGTTGGCGCAGAACACTCGGCTGTTCCAGCGCATCGAGGCGGTCTTCCAGTCCGAAGAGATGCAGCGGCTGACGCCCGAGCAGCAGCGTCTGGTCTGGAGCTACCGCACGCAATTCATCAAACAAGGCGCCAAGCTGAGCCCGAAGGACAAGCAGCGCGTGGCGGCGATCAACCAGCGCCTGGCCGTGCTGGCGACCGACTTCAGCCAGAACCTGCTCGCCGACGAAGGCGGGCAAGGGCTGGTGATCGACAAGGCGGCCGATCTGGCCGGCTTGAGCGAAGGCGACATCGAAGCCGCCGCGCAGGAGGCCAAGCAGCGCGGCATGCCGGGCCGCTGGGTGATTTCGAACACACGCTCGGCAATGGAGCCCTTTCTTGCCCGCTCGACCAAGCGG
>NZ_JBFUGE010001303.1:0-690 GCF_056403075.1 Ideonella sp. P3_A4
TGTTCAGATCGCTTCAGCTCAGAAGTTCAACGTGCGCTTGTCCACGGCCAACGCCGCTTCCTTCGTCGCTTCAGACAGCGACGGGTGCGCGTGGCAGATGCGGGCGATGTCTTCCGACGACGCCTTGAACTCCATCGCCACCACCGCTTCGGAGATCAGCTCCGACGCGTACGGCCCGATGATGTGCACGCCGAGGATCTCGTCGGTCTTCGCGTCGGCAATCATCTTGACGAAGCCGGTCGTGTCACCCAGCGCTCGTGCGCGGCCGTTGGCCAGGAACGGGAACTGGCCCGTCTTGTATGCGCGGCCTTCAGCCTTGAGCTGCTGTTCGGTCTGGCCGACCCAGGCGATCTCGGGGCTGGTGTAGATGACCCAGGGGATGGTGTTGAAGTTGACGTGCCCATGCTGGCCGGCAATGCGCTCGGCTACCGCCACGCCCTCTTCTTCCGCCTTGTGCGCGAGCATCGGGCCGCGCACCACGTCGCCCACCGCCCAGACGCCCGGCAGGTTGGTCTTGCACTCGGCGTCGACAACGATCGCGCCGCGCTCGTCCAGCTTCAGGCCCACCGCTTCGCCGTTCAGGCCAATGGTGTTGGCGACACGGCCGATCGAGACGATCAGGCGGTCGCAGGCATAGGTCTGCTCCGCGCCCTTCGCGTCGGTGTACTTGACCGTCACACCGTCCTTGCT
>NZ_JBFUGE010001304.1:0-689 GCF_056403075.1 Ideonella sp. P3_A4
GGCCCCCAGGGTCGGGTCGGGCCTGGCCCGGCCCCGGCGGGGAATCTGTCTGCCTGGAAACCCATCGATGAAAACTCGCGAATCAAACGCCACGACATCCGTGCAAGAACCCGCCGCGTCGACACGCCGCGCGTCGGTCGGTTTGACAGCCGATGTGCAAAGCGACACCACGGTGCAGCGCGTGGCAGGTCCGACAGACATCGGCCAGTCGCCACGCATGGTGGCTCAGCGACGTGCCATGGAAGGATTGCTCGGCACGCCGATTCACGGCATCGTCGCACAGCGCCAGTCCGCTGCCGCCGGCTCGGGTGTCGTCCAGCTGCTCAAGCGCGTCAGGAACGTTGTCACCGACGATGAACGCGACGTCGAGGACGACTATGTCCTGCGAGACAACGAGCTGTTCGTCGGCCAGCATGGCCCGGTTCCACGAGGTTTCGACGATGAGCAGCAGTTCCGCGACCTGACCCGCCCGTACGCCCAGCAGGACCGCTCCGGGAGCCTGATCTTTTCGGGCAGCTCGGTCACCAACCGCAGCTACAAAACTGGCCAGCCCTTCAGGGCTGAGAGCGACATCGACGTCGGGCTGGTTTCATCAGATTGGAGCCGGCTCAATCAAGTCCAACCCAGCGGCTTTCCGGTGCCCAGGACGCCGCTTTCGCAGGTCGAGCGGCAGACGACTCAACAGGCTC
>NZ_JBFUGE010001305.1:0-686 GCF_056403075.1 Ideonella sp. P3_A4
GCTCACGCGGGTGCGCAAACATCTCGATGCGGATTTGGGCGTCCAGGCAGACCTGCGTTTGAGTGCTGGCATCTATCGCGGTGGCCGGGTGGGCGCAGGCGTGTTCACTCAGGCGACCTGGGCCGATGCCAAGTCGACCGGCGCCTACTACGGCATCACGCCACGGCAATCTGCCGACATGGGCTTGCCGGAGTTCGAGGCGGGCGCGGGCTGGCTGTTCACCAGTTTCGGCCTGCTCGGGTCGGTCGACCTGAACCCAAACTGGGTGGTCGTCGGCAGCGTCGAGTCGCGGACTTTGCGTGGCAGCGCTGCGCAGAGTCCGGTGGCGGAGCGCGCTTCGAACTACTACGTCAACCTTGGTGTCGCCTGGCGCTTCTGAACGGCAAGTGCACCACGTTCTGGAAGCCGGTTGATCATCGGCAAGTGAGGTAGGGCTTGCAAGGGTTGTGGCGGCAGAGCGGCGGCGGTGCCCCCGTTCTCCGGCCGGCTCGCGGGGCACTGCTTGAGGTGATCCACGGGCTGCCCATCAACACGGTGTGGCGGTGATGGATACGTTGGGGCGACCGCGAATGAGGCCTGCGCCCGGGGGCACCACCACCACTCTGCAAGCACCGACTTTGGCGTGGCACGCGGTGACATGCCACCCGCGATGCCTGGCCGGTGGTTCGGGGTGCGTTCGCAGGGCC
>NZ_JBFUGE010001306.1:0-685 GCF_056403075.1 Ideonella sp. P3_A4
GGTAGTCACCTCCGCCGCCCCAGGCCTGCACCGGCACGTTGAGTACCCGCTCCAGCGGCAGCAACGCGGTGGCAGCCGCGGCACGCAGCGGCTTGATCAAGCCGACCCGGCCATCGGCGGCCATCAGGAAGATCGCCAGCGCCGAGAACAGCGCGAGCTTGGTCCGCGCCGGCAGACCCTGGCGGAAGAACGGGGGGGGCGTGCGGTCGAGCGTGCCGAGGGGCATGGCGCTGGTTAACCGGGAAACGAGCCGCCGCGCACGGCGCTCAAGCCGCGCGGTTGGCGCATCGGAGGTGGACCGCCGAGCGGCTGGTCCATGCGGGTTCCGGGAATCGGCCTAAAACACATGGCGGCCGAGCGTCAGTCTCACTCCGAGGTGAAGATCGCGCCCAGGCGCTCCATGCGTTCGAGCGCCATGCCGCAGCCGCGCACCACGCAGGTCAGCGGGTCTTCGGCCACCAGCACCGGCAGCCCGGTTTCCTCGGCCAACAGGCGATCGAGGTCGCGCAGCAGCGCACCGCCGCCGGTCAGCATCATCCCGCGCTCGGCGATGTCGGCACCCAGCTCCGGCGGGGTCTGCTCGAGCGCGTTCTTCACCGCGGAAACGATCTGGTTCAGCGGATCGGTCAGCGCTTCGAGGATCTCGTTCGAGCTGATCGTGAAGCTGCGCGGCACACCTTCAGAG
>NZ_JBFUGE010001307.1:0-684 GCF_056403075.1 Ideonella sp. P3_A4
GACTTCGGGGAGGACGGCACGCTGATGTGGCGGTCCGATACGCGCGCACCGAAGTCGGTGCTGAAGACCGGCTTCACCACCAAAGCCGAGCGTGATCTCGGCCCAGCCGCGACCACCGAAGACGGCCGGCCGACCGGCAACGAAATCGTCTACCGCACCGGCACCGAAGACATCGTGCCGGCGACCGGGGTCTGCGTCGCGCGCGATGTCAGGGGTGCCTGCTTCTTTCCCTTCGAAGCGGCCGAACACGACAGCGAGGAAGAACAAGAAGCCGCTTACCTGTACGGCGTACGCGTCCGCCAGGCAACCAACACCTTCAAGGCGCAGCAGGTGGYCGAACGCCACGCCACCGGCACCCAGAGCTGGAAAGACCCGTCGCGCTTCGCCTACGACCCCGGCGACGAGCACACCGACGAGGCCTCGGCCGTCTGGCCCTTCGCCGAGTACGTCACCCACCGCATTGCTCCTGAAGACATCGTGGCGGCCTACCGCTTCCAGCGCGACCGGCTGGTCGCGCCGGACAAGCCTCGCGTCGAGCCCAAGGCCGGTATCGGCTTCAGCATCGCGCCACGCAACCTCATCAAACCGGATGGGGACGGGAGCCGGGTCGACCCGCTGCGCGAGACCGCCGATCTCACTGCCGCGGCCTACAGCGAGCGATACCCGCGCCACCCTGACCACTAC
>NZ_JBFUGE010001308.1:0-677 GCF_056403075.1 Ideonella sp. P3_A4
GCCCAGGCCAGCGCGCACCCGCGCGCGCTGCAGCGGGTCTTGCACCTCGTGGGCCTTGTGCCACAACGCCGGCCCACCGGCGATCAACCAGATGCCGATGACGATGCCGGCCAGGCCTGCCACGCCGACGAGGCTGGGCCATTCGGACAGCAGCAGCATCGCGCCGACCGAACTGAGCAGTGGGCCGGTGYCACGCGCCACCGGGTAGACCACCGTCAGGTCCGACTCGCGGTAGCCTTTCAGCAGCACGTTGAAATACACGAGGTGCGTGATGCCGCTGGCGACGATCAGCGCCCACTCGCGCGGCCCCCAGCGGGGCACCGCGTCCCAGGCAACCCACAGCCCGAGCGGGGCCCAGATCACGACGATGAGCAGCGCGCCCATCAGAACGAAATGATGATTGCCACCAGCCTTCTTGGCGGCCACATTCCACGCCGCGTGCAACAACGCGGCCACCAGCACCAAGGCCAGAGCAAACCATGACATGTGCGGCGATTGTGCCCGGCAGGCGCAAAATAGCCGGCAAACCAAGGAGATCCCGCATGCTGAAGACCGCCGGCGCCCCGCGCCTTCGCCTGACCACCTTGCTCGCCGCCGCCTTGTTCGGGCTGTCGTTCGCTGCCACTGCGGCGCCGACCGCGGAACCGTCCGCCGACACGCACGCCAAGGCCCACGTC
>NZ_JBFUGE010001309.1:0-675 GCF_056403075.1 Ideonella sp. P3_A4
AGGCTTGTTTACGATACTGCACGAAATTTCGATATATCGAACTTCGGAAAAAGCATCGAACATCGATTGTGCCCGAAGACGTCGCAACAGAAGGACTTTTCACCGATGGCCAGCACCGACAACTTCTACGCCCACCTGCGCACCGAGCTGGACGGCATCCGCGAAGCGGGCCTGTACAAGTCAGAGCGGATCATCGCCACGCCGCAGGGCGCGCACGTGCGCACCGCCGACGGCCGCGAGGTGATCAACCTGTGCGCCAACAACTACCTGGGGCTGTCCAGCCACCCGGCGGTCATCGAGGCCGCGCACGAGGCGCTGCGCACCCACGGCTACGGCCTCAGCTCGGTGCGCTTCATCTGCGGCACGCAAGACATCCACAAGACGCTGGAAGCCCGCATCGCCAAGTTCCTGGGCACCGAAGACGCGATCCTCTACGCCGCCGCGTTCGACGCCAACGGTGGCCTGTTCGAGCCGCTGCTGGGCGAGGCTGACGCGATCATCAGCGATGAGCTGAATCACGCCTCGATCATCGACGGCATCCGCCTCTGCAAAGCGCAGCGCTGGCGCTACAAGCACAACGACCTGGCCGACCTGGAGCGTTGCCTGAAGGAAGCCGAAGAGAAGGGCGCCCGCTTCAAGATGGTGTTCACCGACGGCGTGTTCTCGATGGACGGC
>NZ_JBFUGE010001310.1:0-673 GCF_056403075.1 Ideonella sp. P3_A4
ACATAGGGGAAGGCCACGCCCCGGCCACGGCTGATCCAGGCCGGGGTCGAGGCCCAGGCCCAGAACCGGCGACACTGGCCGCATGCCTGATTTCGCCTTCGACAACACCTACGCCCGCGAACTGCCGGGTCTTTATGTCTCGTGGCGCCCGGCCACGGTGCCGGCGCCGCGCCTGCTCTTCCTGAACCGGCCGCTGGCCGAAGAGCTGGGGCTGCCCCTGGCCGCACTGGAAGGCCCCGACGGTGCCGCGCTGCTCGCCGGAAACAGCGTGCCGGAAGGCGCCGAGCCGTTGGCGCAGGCCTACGCCGGCCACCAGTTCGGCGGCTTCTCGCCGCAGCTGGGTGACGGCCGCGCGCTGCTGCTGGGTGAGTTGATCGACACCCGTGGCCGCCGACGCGACATTGCCTTCAAGGGCTCGGGCCGCACGCCCTTTGCGCGCGGCGGTGATGGCAAGGCCGCCATCGGCCCGATGCTGCGCGAGGTGATCATCGGCGAAGCGATGCATGCGCTGGCCATTCCCACGACCCGCGCGCTGGCCGTCGCCGCCACCGGCGAGCCGGTCTACCGCGAACGGCCGCTGCCCGGCGCAGTGCTCACCCGCGTGGCGGCCAGCCACCTTCGCGTGGGCACTTTCCAGTATTACGCCTCCCGCGGCGAGACCGATCGCCTGCGT
>NZ_JBFUGE010001311.1:0-672 GCF_056403075.1 Ideonella sp. P3_A4
AGTTCTACTTCGCCACGCCGTACCACTCGTGGGAGCGAGGAACGAACGAAAACACCAACGGGTTGCTTCGGCAGTACCTGCCCAAGGGCATGTGCTTGAAGGGGCTGACCCAAGCCGAGTGCGACCGCATTGCGGGTGAACTCAACAGCCGGCCAAGAGAAAGACTAGGATTCAGGACTCCGGCCGAAGCATTCGGCCGTCCGCGGGGTGTTGCACTTCAACGTTGAACTCAAGCACCGGAGATKCACCAACCGAGATGGACTTGCCATGCAATGCAGAMGGACCCGAGGAAAYTGGAGATGCTACTCGGCTGACCAAAGCCTGCCTATGCAGCACCGGGACTRCGGCTGTTTCAGTTTGGCCCGCTAGCCGAGACGGCAGAACCGGCCCAGTAGCAGCTCCCACCCCAAGCTCCGGCCGTGACCGTAGGCACTGCTGAACCGTGACGTGGCGCCAAGCCTTCAATTTTGACCAACTTGGCAGGCGSAAGGCCGAAGTGACTACCGGCCATGCGCTGGCCGCCGAAGGACGGACAGCCCACGCCGACGCTGAAGCGAGCACGCCTCTCCCATGAGCACAAAGCATCGAGACCGAGACCTTGAGAAGCTGGCATTGGCAGAAGACGCTTCAAGTGAMCTGAGCCTTCAACCCGGCTGTGGGCCTAACGTTCGA
>NZ_JBFUGE010001312.1:0-669 GCF_056403075.1 Ideonella sp. P3_A4
GCCACGGTGCACAGCAAGTCCGAAAAGCGCGTGTCGGAAGTGTTCCGCCACGCCGAGCCGGAAGACTTGGTGCGCTTCGGTTTGATTCCCGAGCTGGTCGGCCGCTTGCCGGTGGTCGCCACGCTGGGCGAGCTGACCGAAGAGGCGCTGGTTCAGATCCTCGTCGAGCCGAAGAACGCGCTGGTCAAGCAGTACCAGAAGCTGTTCTCGATGGACGGCGTCGAGTTGGAGATTCGCCCGTCGGCGCTGGTGGCGATCGCCCGCAAGGCTCTGGCCCGCAAGACCGGTGCGCGCGGCCTGCGTTCGATCATGGAACAGTCGCTGATCGACACCATGTTCGACCTGCCCACGCTCGACGGCGTGGCCAAGGTGGTGGTCGACGAGCACATCATTGATGAGGGCGGCAAGCCCCTCCTGGTCTATCGGGAACAGGCCAAGGCCAGCGCCTGACCCGCTTTTCCGGGGTTTCATTCCTCCCAAGCCGGCTAACCTGATGAGCCGAGCTTCCAGTAGTCACCCGGCTTCTTGCAATCCACCCCTCGGGCCCCATGTGGGCACGAGAAAGTGAGGCATCTCCCATGTCAGGACACCCGATTCTTCCCGCCGAACCGATCACGCTGCCGCTGCTGCCGTTGCGTGACGTGGTGGTTTTCCCCCACATGGTGATTC
>NZ_JBFUGE010001313.1:0-666 GCF_056403075.1 Ideonella sp. P3_A4
CTTCCTCAGCGGTCATGCGGAGCCGGCGAACGGATGAGCGGCCTGGGCCGCGAACGGCAGCGCGATGGCGGTGAGCGCATCACGGTAACGCTGCGCATCGTGCCGGACGAGTTCGAGCCGTATGCGCTGCTGGCCTGGAGGATGCGGGTGGCGAGCGCCTGGCCGAGGTTCGCGTGGGCGCCGGCTTCAAGGTCAACGCCGCCAGCGCCGAGGCCCGGGCCGAGAACGGCTATCGCCGGTCGGGTTGAGGGCGGGGGCTTGCTCCGCCTCCGTTCGGCAGCGCACAGACAACATGGGCCTCGCCGCGTAAAAGCTGCGATGTCATCACTATCGAAGGCCCTTCGAATGTCCAATTGCATTGCCGCACACAAGCACCGCACCAGGTTGCACGTCCTGCGTGATCGTCTCAAGCGAGCCTTGCGCGACGAAAAGCGCGGCCTGCTTGGCGCTGCGGAACGCGTCGCCGCCCACCGAGCGAAGCGGTCGGCATACCGCACCGCGAACCCCTGAGCCGCCGAGGCATGAGCGGCCGGCGCCCGGCGCCGAAGCTCAAGGTGTAATTCGACGGAGAGATCCCGCTCGAGCAGCGTCAGGGATAGTTGTCGTCACCTGCGGCCCCCACGATTGAGGGCTCCTCGCAGCGAATCCGTTGGCGAACGGTTGGTC
>NZ_JBFUGE010001314.1:0-662 GCF_056403075.1 Ideonella sp. P3_A4
TCTTCCACCCGTGCCGGGCGGTAGTCTTCGCGCAGGTCGGGCGGCGGCTCGGATGAGGTGTCGATGTCGACCGCCATCACCGCGCCAGCGCCGCCGTACAGCGGGTTCGCCGGATCGATGCTGTAGCCCAGCTCGATCGCCTTTTCCCACTCTTCGCCCACGCCGCCGGTTTGCTCCAGCATCTGACGCGCTTGCGCGTCGAAGGCCTTCACGTCGGCGCGCTTGGCGTACACCTCAAGCAGCTTGCTGCGGATCGCCACTCGGCCCGGGTCGCTGCGCAGTGCTTCCTTCAGGATTTCTTCGGCCTGCAGGTCGCGGCCATAGGCCAGGTAGACATCGGCTTCGGCCACCGGGTCCACATCACCGATCGCGTCGAGCTGGCTCAGCGAGTAGCTCAGCGAAGAACTGCTGTTCGCGCCATCACGCGTGTCGACACGCTGACCACCGCTGACGCCGAAGAACGAGTCCGGTTGCAGCTTGCTTTCGATGAACGAGGTTTCGGCAGCGCCGTCTTGCTGGCGACGGCGCAGGCGCATCACGCCCAGGCCAGCCAGCAAGGCAACCAGGCCGGCAGCGCCGGGCAGCACCCAGGGGTTGCCGGACAGCGACTCGAAGAAACTCGGTTCGGGAGCGGGCGGCGGCGGGGCCACGCGCTTGCGGGC
>NZ_JBFUGE010001315.1:0-660 GCF_056403075.1 Ideonella sp. P3_A4
CTGCTGCATGTCAACGGCATCCTGCGTGAGCCTTGCGAAAGCAACGGCTGCGGCGGCGATGGGCCGTCGTTCAAGGGTGCGCATGTGCGCGGCCTGCGCGCGCTGAACACGCTGCTGGCCAAGCACCCGTATACCGCGTACTTGAAGCGTCAGGCCGACAGTGCCTACGCGAACGACCGCAACCCGCAAGACGCCTACGGCCTGCACTTCGCCGGGCCGCTGGATTCCATCGACGCTGCCCGCCAGCACAGCGCGCTGGACCTGATGAACGCGGCGCCTTGAACTGATCACCCACAACGAGCAAGGGCCGGTGCCACCACCCGTGGCGCACGGCCCTGCACCGCGCTACAGCGGCCTGAGGAACACCACAACTTCAGAGGAGTTTCCAAAATGAGAAGGTTCAAGACGACCGAGCGCCGAATGGCGCTCCAGGTCGTGCTCGCCGCAGGCTTGGCACTCGCCGCCTGCGGGGGCAACGACGCTTCCGACGACACCAGCGCCGAGGCCGACCGCGCCGAGCGCGCCGAAGGCCTGGCGCCAGGAACAGAAGGCGCGAATGCAGACCTGCTGGCCATGGTCAACCCCTTCATCGGCACCAAGATCGGCAACCCCGACGGCGACCAGGACACCGGTGGCGCGGTGGGCAACACCTTCCCCGGG
>NZ_JBFUGE010001316.1:0-659 GCF_056403075.1 Ideonella sp. P3_A4
CATCAGCGCATGGGCCGCTGCGGCGTCATGGGCATCGAACACCCGTTCGATCACCGGCTTGATGCGACCAGCTTCGATCAGCGGCCACACCTTGTCGCGCAAAGACTTCGCAATCGCAGCCTTGAAGGCCACCGGCCGCGGCCGCAGCGTCGAACCACTGATCGTCAGCCGCCGGCGCAGCACTTCGCCTGCATTGATCTCACTCTTCACGCCGCCCTGCACCGCGATGATGACCAGTCGGCCGTCGTCGGCCAGGCAACTCAACTCGCGCGCCACGTACTCGCCGGCCACCATGTCGAGCACCACGTCGGCGCCACGACCATCGGTCAGCCGCTTCACTTCGGCCGCGAAGTCGACGGCCCGGTAGTTGATCGCGTGGTCAGCACCGAGTGCCACACAGGCTGCGCATTTCTCGTCGCTGCCCGCAGTGACGATCACCTTCGCGCCCGTCGCCYTGCCGAGCTGGATCGCCGTCACGCCGATGCCGGACGAGCCGCCCTGCACCAGCAGCGTCTCACCAGCCTTCAAGCCGCCGCGGTCGAACACGTTCGACCAGACGGTGAAAAAGGTCTCGGGCAGCGTGGCCGCTTCGATGTCGCTCCAGCCCGCTGGCACCGGCAGGCATTGCGCGATCGGCGCTGCGCACAGCGCCGCGTAAC
>NZ_JBFUGE010001317.1:0-658 GCF_056403075.1 Ideonella sp. P3_A4
TCGCCGTACAGTGACTTCGCGCCGTCGAGCAGCAGCAAGTCGATCGACTCCGGCAGGTTGGCGCTCAGCGTCTTGAGGGCGTCGCCTTCGCGGATATCCACCAGATCACTCAGACCGGCCTCTGCCACATGCGCTTGTGCGCGTGCGACCTTGGACGGTTCGAACTCGGTCGTGATCAGCAGCCCGCCGCCGTTGTCGCGCAAGGCGGCGGCCAGATGCAAGGTCGAGATGCCGAAGGACGTGCCGAACTCGACGACGTTTCGGACGTTTGCGTGCCTGGCCAGCATGTACAAGAGCCGGCCAGTCTGCGGCGACACCGGCAGCCAGAGATCCTTGAGTCGCCCGTAGAAGTCAAGGTACTCGGTCTTGCTGCGCATTAGGCGTTCGCGTTCGGCTTGGGGAATCAATGCCACTGCGGGGCTGGTTGCCGCTTCCGCCTGCGCGAAAAGGCGAGTCAGCAGCGGCGCCAAAGGTGCTGTCGTCAATGTGTTCATAGTCAATGGTTGTGGGTTGCGAGCGCGTGGGCTCAAGGTTCAAATACGACTGATTCATCGCGTTTATAGAATACGATCAATCCGTCGCATTCGCTATTCGCATTCCGGCGCCAGCCGTCACACCACCATGTCCACACGCAAACCGCCCCAGATCTCCTCTAGGA
>NZ_JBFUGE010001318.1:0-654 GCF_056403075.1 Ideonella sp. P3_A4
ATCTGACGCAGCGCATGGGCCGTTTTGGCTTGCTGCAGCTGGCCTTCATGGCGCTGTTGCAGCGGCTGCAGCAGGCACGCGATTTCGACGCTGTGGCGGCGCGCGAATTCACCGTGCACACGCGACACCGGCACCTGCGCGTGTCAACGGATGGCGAGGTCATGATGATGCAGACGCCGTTGCGCTACCGCATTCGACCGGCGGCGCTGACGGTCTTGGTGCCCGCCGATGACGGAGACGCCCCGTGAAAACGCTGGTTCATCTGTCTGACGTTCATTTCGGCCGCATCGACGAGACGGTGCTGGCCGCCATCGTGCCGCTGATCCAGCACCTCGCCCCGGACTTGGTGGTGGTGTCGGGTGACCTGACCCAGCGCGCCAAACCGGATCAGTTTCGCGCGGCCAGGCGGTTCCTCGACGCCTTGCCCCGACCCCAGATCGTCGTGCCCGGCAACCATGACATTCCGCTGTACAACCTGTTCCAACGCTTCCTGCAGCCATTGACCAAGTACCGGCGCTTCATCAGCAGCGAGCTGGAGCCGTTCTATGCCGACGACGAAATGGCGGTCGCCGGCATCAACACGGCGCGCTCGCTCACCTTCAAGAACGGCCGCGTCAATGAAGCGCAGTTGCGCCGGCTTCACGAGCGGTTGGC
>NZ_JBFUGE010001319.1:0-651 GCF_056403075.1 Ideonella sp. P3_A4
CAGTGGTGAAGAGCGCCCGCGGGTCTGAACGCCGCTGGTCGGCAGCTACTTGAGCCGCAGTCGGTAGACCGTGCCGCGTCCGTGCTCGCCGCCTTGCCGGGTCGTGCCGTAGAAGACGCCGTCTTCGGCCTCCACCAGCCCGGCCACCGGCCAGGCGCCGTCGGCCGTGGCGGGGTTGCCGAAAGCGAACAGCTGAGTGAATACGCCGTCGGCCGTCAATCGGAACACCGATCCCTTCTTGTACTGGCCGCCGTAAGTGGTGGCGCCGTAGAAGTGGCCGTCCCGTGCAAGTAACAGGTTAGGCGCGGGATGCCCCTCCTGCTCACGAAATGGGTGCAGCACCGTGATCTGGCCGTCGAAGCCCATTCGAAAGAAGGTCCCCTGACCGTGAGCGCCACCAACACCAGTGGCCCCGTACAGATAACCGTCCGGCCCTTCGACCAGACCTGATTCGGGGCCCCACCCACGGTTGTCATCTGTCCGAAACGAGTGGAACACCTCGAAGGAATCATCCGGGCCCACTCGATAGACAGCGCCGGAGTCATGCGTGCCGCCTCTCAACGTCACGCCATAGATGTTCCCGTCGCTGGCTTGAAGCAAGGAAAGAAAACCTGGCGCACGGACGTTGTCGTGCGTGGTGCTGAACTGGTG
>NZ_JBFUGE010001320.1:0-649 GCF_056403075.1 Ideonella sp. P3_A4
GCGACGCCTAACCCCTCCGTCAAGGGGACGTCTTGCGGCAAGCCGCAAGCCGCCCCTTACGTCGAACGTTATGCGTCATAGTCTTCAAGTCCGCGCCGGTCAGCCGGGCGATGCCAGTCGTCTTGCTGTCTTGGCAGTTCAGGTTTGGCTGCACACCTATGCCACCGATGGCATCACCGATGAGATTGCCAAGTACGTACTGTCGGAACTCACGGTTGAGAAGTTTTCGGCATCTTTGAGCGCGCCCGATACCGATCTTCTCGTAGCCGAATGCGGCGAGTGCCTTGTTGGCTTCGCGGCAGTCAAATTTGGCGTCTCATGCCCATCGAGTACCGGGTCAGTAGTCGAGCTGCAAACGCTCTATGTCCAAGAACACTTCATCGGCCACGGTATTGGAAGATCGCTTCTCCAATCTGCAGAGGCCCAGGCGCGCGAACGGTCAGCATCCCCGCTGTGGCTAACGGTCAATGCCAAGAACGCCCGCGCCATCGCCTTCTATGCCCGTCAGGGTTACTCTAGGGTAGGCACCACCTACTTTGTCCTTGGCCAAGGTCGTCATGAAAACCATGTGCTTGTCGGCGGTGACGCATAACCCCTCCGTCAAGGGGACGTCCCGCAGGCGGGCCGCCCCTTACGTCGAACGTTAGCC
>NZ_JBFUGE010001321.1:0-649 GCF_056403075.1 Ideonella sp. P3_A4
CTACTACAGCGCTACTACAGCGTCCCTCCGGGCCTCGAGCATCTATGGGACAACAAGAAGCTGTTTCGGCTTGGCTCAAAGCTGCACGAGGCTTACCAGGTCTGGGCAGCCCGCCTCGGTGATCAGGCCAACGTCAGGACCATCGGTGATCTGCTGGACCGCTATGCGCTGGAGGTCATTCCGAAGAAGGCTGCAGCGAGCCAGATCAGCAACCAGAACCAGTTGAAGAAGATTCGTGAAGTCTTCGGAACCATGCCGCTCCTTCCCTTCCGACCGCAACTGGTCTACCAGTACGTGGATGCACGCAGCAAGAAGAAGGTAGACCCCAAGACGGGCAAGGCAACGGGTGGCAGGATCTCTGCACATCGCGAGATCGAGCTCCTCTCCCACGCCTACACCAAGGCGGTTGAATGGTAAGCGTCCGGCGAACCCGTCTTGAATGAGGGGGTCGCAGCGATAACGATCGTGTCCACGTACGAGATAAGTGGACACGATGACAAGCGAGAAGACAGCGACTCKGAAGCGCTACAGCAGGGAGCTCAAGGCGCAGATCAGGGCCGAGTGCGATGCGCCGGGCGCGTCGGTGGCCAAGGTGGCGATGTCGCATGGCATCAATGCCAACATCGTGCACGGCTGGCGCAAACAGGCC
>NZ_JBFUGE010001322.1:0-647 GCF_056403075.1 Ideonella sp. P3_A4
TTCCAGGACCTCGCCATGAGCCAACCCGCCGCGCCTGTCAACGCCAACGAGATCGATCCGGAGCTGTGGTGCCTGTTCGACCAGTACGTCCACGGCGACATCGACCGCCGAGGTTTTCTGGATCGCGTCGCGCGTTTCGCCGCCGCCAGCGGTATGACAGCAACAGCGTTGTTGGCGGCGCTAAGCCCCGACTTCGCTCGTGCACAGAAGGTGGCGCCGAGTGATGTGCGCCTGAAGACGGAATTCGTCGAATTCGCCTCGGCCGCTGGCTACGGCAAGGTGCGCGCTTATGTGGCCAGGCCAGCCCAGGCCGCGGGGCCGTTGCCGGTGGTGTTGGTGGTGCACGAGAACCGCGGCCTGAACCCGCACATCGAAGACGTCGCCCGCCGCCTCGCGCTGGAAAACTTCATCGCCGTGGCGCCCGACGCGCTGTTCCCGCTCGGCGGTTATCCGGGGGACGAGGACAAGGCGCGCGAGCTCTTCGCCAAGCTGGACCAGCCCAAGACCCGTGAGGATTTCGTTGCCGCGGCGGCCTACGCCCGCGCCGTCGCCGGCGGCAACGGCAAGCTGGGTGCGGTGGGCTTCTGCTACGGCGGCGGCATGGTCAACCTGCTGGCCGCGCGTGTGCCCGAGCTGCTGGCTGGGGC
>NZ_JBFUGE010001323.1:0-647 GCF_056403075.1 Ideonella sp. P3_A4
GTCATGATGTCGTCCCACTGGTCCAGCACGCTGGCGGAAGATGCGTCGACGATCATGTGCGCGCGGCTCGGCGTGCCGTCGGCTTGCGTGCCCGACACGACGACGTCCCAGGCCAGGCGAGGGTGGTCGCCCATGGCATGAACCACCAACTGCAGCGTGTCGACTTGGCCTTCAGCGTGCGGATAGGCCTTCAAGGCATGCACCGTGGCATCGCGCGACGCCAGCGTGGGCGCAACGTCGATCGCCAACGCCTCATTCATCGTGCTCGAGAATTCCTTCAAGCCGCCCGAGGCAAAGCTGTGCACCACCACGTCACCGCCCAGCACAGGCAGGTTCTTGTAGAAACGATCGAAGCGGACATGCTCCATGCCGTCCGCGTCGACGATCAAGTCCCGGGCCACATAGCGATCAGTTGATGAGCCTTCGGCCGTCACGCCATTTTGAATTCCCAGATTCTTCAGTGCCCGCGCCACGGCCGGGTGATCGGGGGATGGTTTACCCGCCGCGGCCGGTGGGGCGACAACGACAGTCAAAACTGCGACGGCGGCCGCAGAAATCAATGACATCTTGAACATGTTCCGTCTCCTAAAGTAGGTTTATTGCGGCGCAGAGGCCGGTGCCGATGGGCACGCGAGCAACTGTGGGTG
>NZ_JBFUGE010001324.1:0-642 GCF_056403075.1 Ideonella sp. P3_A4
ATCGGCAGGTCGCCTCGTTGGCAAACGTGTAGCGCCCCTGAAGATCTTTCGCAAAGATCACGGCCGGCGCACCATTGGCAATGGATTCAAGCAGGCGCAGCACACTCAGCTTCTCTTGCTGTTCGTCTTGCTGTCGCCGTGCGGCCCGCAGTTCTCGGTGGTGGTACAGACCAACGATCGCCATGGCGGCGAGCATCAACGTGCACAAATCCGCAGCCGCGATCCAGAAAATGTGGGACCAGGCACGCTCGTACAGCCGCCCCGCCTCCATGGACGCGAAGACCGCCCACCCGCTGTCCTCCAGCACGTCCGCAACGCCCAACACCGACTTGTCTTGCCAGTCGACGGTGTCGAGCGTCATGCCGGGCACGGCGTGCGGGTTTGATGCATACGCCGCCGTCTGCGGCGCCAACGGACGCTGCAGTACAGACAACCCGCCGGAAGATCGGCCCTCTATCTGCTGCTCGATCTGTTCGGAACGATGCAGCATGACGACCCTGATTCTGGCTTCCTCATCGTCTGCGCTGTCGCCTCTCAGCATCAACTCGATGACAGGCTTGGCGTCGAAGCGCAGCAGCGCGACCGCGGTGTGCGCCGAATCCAATGGAACGATGACATCCAGAAGCCCCCGCTCGTCACCGT
>NZ_JBFUGE010001325.1:0-638 GCF_056403075.1 Ideonella sp. P3_A4
GATCCCCCCGAAGTGACGACACGAGCCTCGACATGACGACCCCTGCCTTGCTTCCCCGCCCGACCGGCGGCCTGGCCGCGCTGGCCACCGCCGCGATGCTGATGCTGGCCGCCTGCGCCAGCAACACACCGCCCGCTGCAGCGCCTACCGCATCAGCGGCCACACCGGCCCCAGCTCCGGCCCCCGCCCCCGCACCAGCCCCGGCAGCGCCTGCCGTCGACACGCTGGCGCCCAATGCCAACCTGCACGTCGAAGGCATCCCGCCGGTGCCGCGCAGTCTGGTGCAGGCGGTCGACAAGTACACCGATTTCCGCGGCCACGGCTTCGTCGACTGGCACCCCGGCAAGCGCGAAATGCTGGTCACCCACCGGCCGGCCGGCGGCAGCACGCCGCAGCTGTTCCGCGTGGCCAGCCCGCTGGCCGAGCCGGAGAAGCTGACCGACTTCGCCGACCCGGTGACCAGTGCGCAGTACGAGCCGCTCGAAGGCAAGTACATCGTGTTCGAGCGCGCCGCCGGCGGCAACGAAGTGAACCAGCTCTACCGCATGGCGCTGGACACGCGCGAGGCGACGCTGCTGACCGACCCCGACCAGCGCCACAACTTCGAAACCTGGCTGCACGAGAAGCATGGCGTGGCC
>NZ_JBFUGE010001326.1:0-637 GCF_056403075.1 Ideonella sp. P3_A4
CACCATGCCAGCCCCCGCCGACATGCCCTGCACGGCGCGAAAGAACACCAGCGCACCGATCGACTGGCTCAGCGCGCAGCCGACCGATGCCAGCGTGAACAACGCGACGCCCGCCAGCACGATCGGCCGGCGGCCGAAGCTGTCGGCCAGCGCGCCGTGGAAGAGGTTCATCACCGCAAAGCCGAGCAGGTAGGCCGACAGCGTCTGCTGCATCTGCAGCGGCGTGGCGCCCAGTGACTCGGCGATGCCGGTGAAAGCCGGCAGGTAGGTGTCGATCGCGAACGGACCCAGCATGCCCAGGCAGGCAAGCAGTGCGGCAAGCAGCCAGCGGGGACCGGGCCAGACTTTGGAGGCTTCAGGKTTCATCGGCGAAGCCTGCGAGTGTAGGGCCTGAACAATGGCCCCGCTTGGACAGGTCTACGTAGTGCGAGCGGCTCTGCGCGAGCGCCGGATCACACCTTGCGTTGCCAGCGCACCGCCCACTTGGCCAGCGGCGCGAACGCTTCGAGCAGGTCGAGCCCGATCGGTGTCAGGTGGTAGCCGGCCTCGTCGCTGTCGAGCAGGCGGGCTTCGCGCAGCTCGGCCAGGCGCTGGTTCAGCACGGTGGGCGACAGGTCACCGCAAGCCGCCTGCAGCG
>NZ_JBFUGE010001327.1:0-629 GCF_056403075.1 Ideonella sp. P3_A4
GAAGTGGGCTCGCCGACGATGCAGCAGTCCAACTGTTCGCCGCGCTCTTTCAAGGCCTGCGCGACCTTGACCGTGCCATCGACCGAAGGGCCTTCCTCGTCGCTGGTCAGCAAGAAGGCGACGCGTCCGGCGTGCTGCGGGTGGGCGAGGGCGAATTCTTCGGCCGCCACGACCATCGCGGCGACTGAGGTCTTCATGTCGGCCGCGCCGCGGGCGTACAGCTTGCCGTTGCGGTAGCTGGGCACGAAGGGGTCGCTGCTCCAGGCGCCCAACGGCCCGGTGGGCACCACGTCGGTGTGGCCGGCGAAAACGACCGTCGGGCCGGGCCGAGTGCCACTGCGCACGGCCCAAAGGTTCGCGACACGGAAGTCGTCGGGCCCGAAGGGCAGGTGTTCGCAAGTGAAACCCGCCGCAGCCAAACGCTCGGCAATCAGCGCCTGGCAGCCTTTGTCGTCGGGGGTGACGCTGGGGCGGGCGAGCAGGTCCTCGAGAAGGCGAAGTACGGCCGTCATTCGATGTCTATGTGCATTCCGCCGTCGCCTGTCCGCCGACGTGGGCGATTAATCAAGTGGCGTGCGCGGATCCGGCTTTGCCGGTCCGCTGCGCGAGCCCCCTCGGGGAGCATTGCT
>NZ_JBFUGE010001328.1:0-629 GCF_056403075.1 Ideonella sp. P3_A4
GACCAGGGGGCCGGCGCCTCGCGAGCGTACAAAGTGCCCAGGTCGGCCAGGCTCAGCCGCTGTTGCTGCGCGCCCCAGGGCAGGCCAGTTGGCGGCTGCGCGGTGGTGAAGGGTCGCGCCTCGGTCGCAAGCTGTGGAGAAGCGCTGGCTTCGACGGCCCGCCCCATCGGGCTGCCGCCGGTGGCCGCCAGCACACCCTCGACCGCGCGTCGCACCGCGCTGTAGACCTCGCCCGACTCGCGAAAGCGCACCTCGATCTTGGTCGGGTGCACGTTGACGTCGACACGTGTCGGCTCGATGTCGATGAACAGCACGTAGGCCGGCTGGCGCTGGCCGTGCAGCACGTCTTCATAGGCGCTGCGCAAGGCGTGGGCGACCAGCTTGTCGCGCACATAACGGCCGTTGACGTAGGCGTATTGGTGGTCGGGCCGGGCGCGCGAGGCCTCGGGCAGGCCGGCGCGGCCTAGAACCCGCATCGGGCCAGCCGCGTGTTCGACCGCGCGGCTGTCGGCGACGAACTCAGGGCCCAGCACATCGGCCATGCGCTGCTCGTGCGTGGCGCGGCGCCATTGCTCGACCAGCTTGCCCTCGTGCCAGATCGCGAAGCCCACGTCGGGCCGGGCCAGCGC
>NZ_JBFUGE010001329.1:0-628 GCF_056403075.1 Ideonella sp. P3_A4
TACAAGGACACCTTGCTGGTCGGGCAGGGGGCTCGCCTGCTGGGGCTGGACCCGTTGAAGGGCACCGTGCGCTGGGACACCGCGTTGACCACGCCGCGTGGCACCAACGAGGTCGAGCGCCTGGCTGACCTGGTCGGCCCGCCTTCGCGCACCGGCAGTGTCTTCTGCATGCGCTCGTTCCAGAACGCGGTGGGCTGCATCGACGCCGAGCGCGGCACGCTGAAGTGGGTGCAGAACGGCGGCGGCGTCGAAGCCGTCGGTGGCAATGACGACTATGTGGTCAGTGCCGATGGCAGCGACCGCATCACGGCCCGCAAGCGCGCCAGCGGCGAGTTGGCCTGGACCAGTGAAATCCTGTTGAACCGTGCCGTGAGCGCACCGGTGGCCATGGGTACGACGGTGGTCTTTGGTGACTACGAAGGCCYGCTGCATTTCCTGGCGCAAGATTCTGGCAAGCCGCTGTTGCGACTGCCCACCGACGGCTCGCGCGTCGCAGCGCCGCCGGTGCTGTCCGACAACAACCTGCTGATCGTCACCCGTGCCGGCGGGGTGTTCGCATTCCGGCCGGAATAGTTTTCTCTTGAATTGAAGGCCCCGCCTTGAAACCCGTTATCGCCCTGGTGGGGCG
>NZ_JBFUGE010001330.1:0-628 GCF_056403075.1 Ideonella sp. P3_A4
CTCCACACGCTGGCCTGCAGGCCGTAGTTCGAGTTGTTGGCCAGCGCAACGCCTTCGGCCTCGGTCTCGAACTTGATGATGCCCATCACGGGGCCGAAGATCTCCTCGCGGGCGATCTTCATGCCGTTGTTGACGTTGGTGAAGACGGTGGGCTCGACGTAGTAGCCACCGCTTTCCGTGCGCGCCTGCTTGCCGCCGGCCAGCACCGTGGCGCCTTCCTGGTGGCCGGCGTCGATGTAGCTCAGCACGGTGCGCAACTGCGTCTCGTCGACCAGTGCGCCCAGCTCGGTGCCGGCGTCCAGCGGGTCGCCCGGGGCGTACTTCGGCGCCTCGGCGGCCACCAGCTTGGCAAACTCTTCGGCAATGCCGGCTTGCACCAGCACGCGCGACGGCGCGTTGCAGCTTTCGCCCTGGTTGAAGAACATGCTGCCGGCCACGGTGCGCGCGGCGCGCTCGATGTCGGCGAAATCGTCGAACACCACAAACGCCGACTTGCCGCCCAGCTCGTTGTAGACGCGCTTCAGGTTGCTCTTGCCGGCGTACTCGTACATGCGGCGACCGACACGGGTCGAGCCGGTGAAGCCGATTGCGTCGACTTCCATGTGCATCGCCAGTGCCTCGCCGGCCT
>NZ_JBFUGE010001331.1:0-624 GCF_056403075.1 Ideonella sp. P3_A4
ATATATGTTTCGGTCCAGGGATGCAAGTACCTTGGCCAGGTACGTGGCCACTGATACGTGGACAGCCGACAGTCCGCGCTGATAGAGGCAAGCTTCCGGAGGCTCCCGTGACCCCACGGTCCGTCGTCGTCGCGATGCTCTTCGCCCTGCCCTGCGCGTCGACTCTCGCCGCAAGTGCTAACCCGCCAGAGAAGCGGCAGGAACTGCCCGAGGTGGCCTCGCGCAGCTATGGGCAGAACTTCAAGGACCTCGTCCTGAGTTCTTGCTTGGCCGCCGCCTATGCGAGCGAACCTAAAGCCGCGGCAGACGCCGGCGCTACGGCAGGCGGGCTGGATTCCACTTGGACCAACTACGACCCCGAACTCGCCGCCGGCGAGATCACCAAGCTGATCGAGAAGTACCTGGCCCGCCAGTACAACTCGATCCAAGGTCCGGGCGTCAGGCTTGACCTGATGAAGTGCTTGGATCTGTACCACAGCAAGGAGCTGGACCTCCTGGCCAAGCGTGTCGTACCCAGACCCGCTCGTACCTATCGGCAGGACAACGAGCCTGCGGCTAGAAGGTAGCCTCGTCGCGGCCGGCGCACCCGTTGCATTGCAAGACCTGACCCTGGCGCCTTGACCC
>NZ_JBFUGE010001332.1:0-623 GCF_056403075.1 Ideonella sp. P3_A4
GGCAGGTCGTGCGTCGCATGATCCATGCGAACGCCGACTTCGACTTCAACGGCTTGACCGGCTTCCACGATGGGGCGATCGCCGCCGCGATGTCGGCGATCCTCGGTCGCCGCTCGCGCGTGGTGGCCGATGTCGAGATGATCTGCGTCGGGCTTTCGGCGCCGCGGCTGGCGCACTTCGGGCTCACCACGCACCAGTTCATCAGCGATGCCGATGTCATCGCCACCGCCCAGGCTGAAAACACGACGCGCGCCGTGCAAGCGATGCGCAAGGCGCACCGTGGCGGGTTGCTGGACGGCGCGATCGTCGGCATCGGCAACGCGCCGACGGCGCTGATCGAGGTGGTGCGCCTGATCCGCGAAGAAGGCGCACGGCCGGCGCTGATCATCGGGATGCCTGTCGGCTTCGTCTCCGCGGCCGAGTCCAAGGATCTGGCAGCCGCGCTGGACGACGTGCCGTGGATCGTGATCCGCGGCCGCAAGGGCGGCTCGACCTTGGTGGTCGCCGCGATCCACGCGCTGCTCGGGCTGGCCGAAGCGCGCGAGCGCGGCGCTTAGGTCAGGACCCACGGCGATGATGGAGTCCACCGCCAAGCGAGGCACGCGCACCGGTTTCACGACAGG
>NZ_JBFUGE010001333.1:0-623 GCF_056403075.1 Ideonella sp. P3_A4
CGCTACCGCTTCACGCCGACTGTCGAATTCGCCTTGTTCGGCGAGTTCCAAGCGCATGGTGGCCGCGGTGTCGAGGTGACCTGCGGCAGCCACTTCCCCGACGAAGTGGCTAGGTACGCCGAGATGGCGCTCGAGTTCGACCTGCTCGCCTCGCGCGGCAGCGACTTCCACGCCCCCGACGAGAGTCGCGTTCCGCTCGGCAGCCTGCCCGACCTGCCGGGCAAGGTCGAACCGCTGTGGTCGGTGTGGGCCGACACGCTGTCGGGCCAGCAAGCGCCCCGTGCCGGCCAGCCCGGCGCTCTGGCCACGGACGCAACCGTTTCGTGAAACTGCCTCACGCTGGCGCCCCGCCGCGCCAGCGCCCGCTGCTGGGCGTGACCCTGATCGCGCTGGCCGCGACCTGTTTCGCGACGATGGACAGCACCAGCCGCTACCTCGGCGGCTTCGTGCCGGTGTTGCTGTTCTTCTGGGCCCGCTACTGCTTCCAGGCGACGGTGATGGCAGTCTGGCTGGCCGCGCGCGGTGGCCGAGCAGCGTTCGCCACGGCGCATCCCCGCTTCCAGTTCATTCGGGGCGCCTTGCTCGCGGCCACCAGCGCGATGAGCTTCTATGGCGTACAGCAG
>NZ_JBFUGE010001334.1:0-620 GCF_056403075.1 Ideonella sp. P3_A4
GCTGGTGGCTCCGCCTGTGGTCTAACCCCTCCGTCAAGGGGACGTCCTGCGGCAAGCCGCAGGCCGCCCCTTACGTCGAACGTTAGGGCTCTTATGCACTCTCGTCAGTCCGTCGCAGTCCAATCGATCTTCTTGATGCTTTCAGCGCCCGCCATCGCGAGCGAGCCGGACGACGCATGCATCATCGACCTTAGCCGCCCCTTGGACGCGTATCTCTGCTCCGAGAAAAAACTAGAGGCCGCTTCATCAGAGATGCGGCAAGTCTATGAGGCCGCACTTACCAAGCTACCCGCCAGTCAAGACACCGACTCCGAAACTCTTGTCACCAGAGGCCAGCTTGAGGCAGAGCAGGCTTCATGGGCCACATACATTGGCAAGCACTGCGTACTGGCAGTTCAATTTCTTGGTGTCGCAGCCGACTGGCACTTCCCCGCTGCCAACGGAAATATCTGCCGTTTAGCTGAAATTGAGCGCCGTATCGCTCAGATCAAGAAGTGGCAAAAATGCGCAATCGAGGGAGGTGGAGCATGCTTGCCATAGCAGCGCTTCGGGCGGCGAGCCCTAACCCCTCCGTCAAGGGGACTGGCCTGCGGCCAGCCCCTTACGTCGAACGTTAGGCG
>NZ_JBFUGE010001335.1:0-618 GCF_056403075.1 Ideonella sp. P3_A4
CATCAAGGCCTTGCTGCGCCGTGCGGCGCCCGAGCCGGCGAGCGACGAGGTGCTGCGCTTCGGCCGGCTCGAGATCGACCTTGGCGCGCGAGAAGCGCGGCTGGACGGCAAGCGCTGCGACCTCACCGGCCACCAGTTCGAGCTGCTGACCGTGCTGGCCAACAGCCCGGGCCGGGTGCTCAGCCGCGACCAGATCATGGACGCGCTGAAAGGCCACCCGATGGAGGCTTTCGACCGCTCGATCGACGTKCATGTCTCGCGCATCCGGGCGGTGATCGAAGACGACCCGAAGAACCCGAAACGGGTGCTGACCGTGCGCGGCACCGGCTACGTCTTTGCCCGCAAGCAAGACCAGGAAACGGCGGGCAATGACCAGGACTGACGCGCTCGGGCGGCGCCGACCGCGCCCTTGAAATCGCTCTACCTGCGCATCTGGCTCACGGTGGTGGCCGCGCTGGCGCTGTTTGCGCTGGCGTCGGGCTGGCTGGTGCAGCGCCACCTGGAGCAAGAGCGCCAGCGCGCCGAGGCCATCGTCACCGAGCGGATGGCCGCGTGGGGCGACCTGATCCAGAACTCGATTCCCGGCCCGGGCGCCGGCGCTGAAGAGCAGACCAACGC
>NZ_JBFUGE010001336.1:0-618 GCF_056403075.1 Ideonella sp. P3_A4
ATCTCTCGGTCGCTGTAACCCCTGGTGTGCATCCTGGCTATCGCGTATCGTTCACCCTGGGTGAGTTGGTGATACCCCATGTCTGCTAACCCCTTCTTGCCGGAATGAGTAAGCGGTCAGTATCACCACCCCCCCACCCCATTTCATGAAGGTGTTGCACTTGCTTGTTGAACCCGCGAGGCCTAACCCCTCCGTCAAGGGGACGTCTTGCGGCAAGCCGCAATCCGCCCCTTACGTCGAACGTTAGCCATCATCAATGAATCCCGATCCATCTCGCTTCAACACTGAAGCACGCGAGCGATTCGCGCAATGGGAGAAGGCGGCCCCTGTAAGTTGCGCCGCAATGGCTATCGCAGCCGCTGTGTAAACATTCGCGTTCCGGCCAAGCTTTCTTCTCGTTTGCGGCACCTTCATGGGCGGTTTGGCTATCTTCTTCTCATGGCGCGCGGCTCTTGCTGAGCGATACAACGCAACACTGGCTCACGCATTGGTGGGCATCGTCCTCGCACTTTCAGGCATAGTCTTCGCAGGGCGAGTTCCAAGGCTAGTCATGTTGGCCCAGGCCCTTCCATGGGTAGGCTTCGGTCTCTTCTTTGGCATCCTGTTCATTCGGCGCTC
>NZ_JBFUGE010001337.1:0-615 GCF_056403075.1 Ideonella sp. P3_A4
ACACAGCCCGAAAGGATCCCGACGGTTGCTACAGCCAGATAGAGCACCGAGAAGGTGGAGAAAACAATCGCGCCGCACACCGCGAGCAGTCTGCCAAAACCGTTGCCGCGGCGACGCCTATCGTTGGGTTCCATAGGATCGGGCATGATTGAAGCCTAACGTTTGACATGAGAGGCTTGGCCCGGCTTGCCGGGACAAGTCCTCTCGATGGAAGGGTTAGGCGCCATGCTATTTGCTGGAGCGCCATGCGAGTGCCAAGGCTTCATGCTGCTTGATAAATGCGTCTTTCCCGTTCATGTACGCCTCGATATCAAGCGGGAAGTCGCTAGCCAGACRCTGCTCTAGGGAGCTGTACGCTTCTGCTGCTTGAGAATGCGCATTCATATAGTCGCGGAAGGCGAGGTGTCGATGTGCACCGGGACTGTTCTGTTCAAACGCATGAACCTGGTGCGTACGGACGCCCTCCGGCGAGTCTTTGCGAAAGTAGCGGCGGGCAGGAATGCCGAACTCTCCCATTGCCTCGTACCCGAGTGCTTCCACCGCGTTGGCTCCGGAATCTAAGTCTTTGAGCTCCCGAACTACCAAAAGGATGTCAATGATCGGTTTGGCGTAGAT
>NZ_JBFUGE010001338.1:0-615 GCF_056403075.1 Ideonella sp. P3_A4
GCCCACTCCAGCACATAGCCCAGCGCCACCGCGAGTACCAGCCCGACGACCAGCGTCGAGAAGAAGCCGCCGCCGATGGTGGCGGCCACTGCCGGCGCCAGCGCATAGGCCATGTACGCGCCGATCATGTAGAAGCTGCCGTGCGCCAGGTTGATGACGCCCATGATCCCGAAGATCAGCGTCAGCCCTGAGGCCACCAGGAACAGCAGCAGCCCGTACTGCAGCGCGTTCAGGCATTGGACTAGGAATGTGGCCCAGCCCATGTCACATCTTGCAGCCGCGGGCAGGGTCTGCCAGCGCCGGGACGGCGACGCCCGTGATGACGTTGTAGTTGCCCTTGACCTCGCGGATGTAGAAGTCCTGCACCGGGTTGTGCGCCGCATTGAAGCCGAGCTTGCCGCGCGGGCTGGCAATCGTGGTCTTGCCCATCGCGTAGTACATCTCGTCCTTCTTGCTGAAGTCGCCCTTGACGACTGTCAGGCCCGCATGCAGCAGTTGGGCCGCGTCGTAGCCCTGCACGGCATACACGTCAGGGTTGGTCTTGTAGACGACCGCGTACTTGTTGCGGAACGCGGTGTTGCGAGGTGTCTCGATGTTGTCTGCGTAGTGCAGCGA
>NZ_JBFUGE010001339.1:0-614 GCF_056403075.1 Ideonella sp. P3_A4
GTGTGCGGCTGCGTGGCCTTCTGGCGCGCGCAACAGACCGATCAGGAAGGCCGCCGCCGGGTCGCGGTCAATCTGCGCCTTGCCGAACCCGGGGCGGTGGCACAGATACCCATCGACCACTTCGACGGGCTCGACACATTTGACGACTTGCCGCGAGACGGGAAGTGCGTCGCTGACTACTGGTTCTAGCCGGCACTTCAAGTCCGCCTGACCCGTTCGCCAATGGCGGTGTCTCGAAGACATGATTCTGCTGATGTGTAGCGTTAGGCACAGCGGGTCGGGGCAATTCGGCAATCGCTGCACATGTGGGCGCTTTCCTGCAAGAATCTGCTCTTGCAGCCTGGCTTCGTGGAGCGCACCATGACTACACTGCCTTCGACTGAAAAGCCTGCCTCGGCATCGCTGCAGGGCTCGGTCTTGTACATCGAGGATGAGCCCGTCAGCTTTGYGGTGGTGGAAGCCCTTCTCTCGGACCATTCCGAGCTACGCCTCATCCGGGCACAGACGGGCGATGAAGGCGTCACCCTGGCCCGCAGCGAGCATCCCGACGCGATACTGCTCGACATGCACCTGCCGGACATGTCCGGTATCGAAGTTGTTCGCCGGCTCAGCGA
>NZ_JBFUGE010001340.1:0-612 GCF_056403075.1 Ideonella sp. P3_A4
GCGTCCAGCAGCACGCCCAGATGCGCCGTCAGGCGCTCCATCGTCGACCGGTCGAACAGGTCGGTCGCGTACTCGATGCAGCCGCCCAACGTGCTCTCGCCTTCCCACACGGACAGCAGCAGGTCCAGGCGCGCGCCGCCGGCGTCGACCTGCATTGGCCGCACGGCCAACTGGCCCCACTCGGTGGGTTGCAACGGGTCGGGTTGCAGCACGAACATCGCCTGGACCAGCGGGTTGCGGCTGGGGTCGTGCGGTGGCTGCAAGGCTGCGACCAGCAGGTTGAACGGCAGATCCTCGTGCAGCAGGGCGTCGAGGGTGCGCTGGCGCGTCTGTTCGACGGCGTCGGCGAAGCAGGGGTTGGCCGCGAAATCGCCACGCAGCACGAGGGTATTGACCAGGCAGCCGACCACCCCGGCACATTCGGGCGCCGCCTGCACGACCGGTGTGCCCACGTGCACGCGGGCCTGGCCGGACAGCCGCGACAGCAGGATCTCGAACGCGGTCAGCACGGTGGTGAAGGACGTCACGCCGTGCGCCTTGCCGAAGCCGCGCAGCTTGGCGGCGAGGGCGTCGGGCCACTGGAAATGGTGGCGTGCGCCACGGCCGCTGGGC
>NZ_JBFUGE010001341.1:0-612 GCF_056403075.1 Ideonella sp. P3_A4
CACGAATACAGCCCAATCTTGAAGTCCATTGCCGAAGCTTTTCTCAATGTAGGTTCCAAAGGTCTTCGCTACGACTGGTGGTGGGAGCTATTCAAGGATGAATCCTCGTCGTGGCACACCGGGGATCGCTCGCTTGCCATTCTCGGCAAGCTGCTTCCTCCAAACGAGGCTATGTGGCTTCTAGCAAACGACAGTTCCAAGAAGCAGGACAGCTTCTGGGTGTGCGAGGCAAGCGCCGACAGCATCCTTCAAATTCTTGGGGCATCCTATGGGTTCGAGTATCTTGTCGTCTCAAAGAAGTACGAATGGCTCGTAGGGGAGCATCACAGTGAAGTTTTGGTTGCTGTTGGTGAGCGAATGGTCAAGGCCCTCGAAAATGCACGGCATGGCGCAGAGGCTTGAGTTCAACGTTGAAGTGCAACACCCCGCGGACGGCCGAATGCTTCGGCCGGAGTCCTGAATCCTAGTCTTTCTCTTGGCCGGCTGTTGAGTTCACCCGCAATGCGGTCGCACTCGGCTTGGGTCAGCCCCTTCAAGCACATGCCCTTGGGCAGGTACTGCCGAAGCAACCCGTTGGTGTTTTCGTTCGTTCCTCGCTCCCACGAGTGGTAC
>NZ_JBFUGE010001342.1:0-611 GCF_056403075.1 Ideonella sp. P3_A4
CGTCTACTTCGCCGTCCTGGCCGTTTCGTTCCTGGGCGCCGCATCGGCCGCCTTTGCCGAGCAGAAGCTGGTGCCCGCCCAGAGCGAAATCGTCTTCGTCAGCAAGCAGATGGGCGTACCCGTCGAGGRCCGGTTCAAGAAGTTCGACGCCCAACTGACCTTCGACCCCGTCAAGCCCGAGGCCAGCAAGATTGCCTTCACGGTCGATGTCGCCAGCGCATCGCTCGGCGTGCCCGAGACCGACGCCGAGTTGCCCAAGGCCACCTGGTTCAACACCTCCAAGTTCCCGCAAGCGACGTTCCAGTCGACCGCGGTCAGAGGCCTGGGTGGTGGCAAGTTCGAAGTCAGCGGCACGCTCGGCATCAAGGGTGCCACCCGCAGCGTTGTGGTTCCGGTCGTCGTGACGCAGGCCGGCGCCACGACCAGCGCCACCGGCACGTTCTCGCTGAAGCGACTGGCCTTTCAGATTGGCCAGAACGAGTGGGCCGACACCTCGATGGTCGCCGACGACGTGCAGGTCAAGTTCAAGTTCGCGCTGACCGGCGTCGGCAAGTTCTGAACACCCTCTTCTCTGTTTTCGCTCCCGTTCCTCCAACTCATCTTCAAGGACG
>NZ_JBFUGE010001343.1:0-611 GCF_056403075.1 Ideonella sp. P3_A4
AGCTGGCGGTGCGGTTTGCGCGCAACCTGTGTGGCGACATCGAGTTTTCGCCCGAAGACGGTTACCGCTCGGACCCGGACTTCCTCTGCCGCGTGCTGGAGGCGGTGATCAACGAAGGCGCGACGACGATCAACATCCCGGACACGGTGGGCTACGCGATCCCCGAGCTGTACGGCAACTTCATCCGCCACCTGCGCGAGCGCATCCCGAACGCGGACAAGGCGATCTGGTCGGTGCACTGCCACAACGACCTGGGCATGGCGGTGGCCAACTCACTGGCCGGCGTGAAGCTCGGCGGTGCACGCCAGATCGAATGCACGATCAACGGCCTGGGCGAGCGCGCAGGCAACTGTTCGCTCGAAGAGGTGGTGATGGCCGTGCGTACGCGGCGTGACTACTTCGGCCTCGACGTCAACATCGACACCACGCAGATCGTGCCGGCCTCGCGCATGGTCAGCCAGACCACCGGCTTCGTCGTGCAGCCGAACAAGGCGGTGGTTGGCGCCAACGCTTTCGCCCATGCCAGCGGCATCCACCAGGACGGTGTGCTGAAGGCGCGCGACACCTACGAGATCATGCGGGCCGAAGACGTGGGCTGGTCGGCCAACAAG
>NZ_JBFUGE010001344.1:0-610 GCF_056403075.1 Ideonella sp. P3_A4
TGAGGCCTAACCCCTCCGTCAAGGGGACCTGCCTGCGGCAGGCCCCTTACGTCGAACGTTAAGCCCCAAGAACCTCAATCCAAGCGGGAGCTCACTGTGAACGCACAGAGCAAGTCGAAGTATCTGGGTGTTGCCCTGCTCGTCTTTGGCGCCATCTTCGTCTTCGCGGTGTATCCACTTTCCGTGCTCTGGCCTAGCGGTTGGGCTTGGCATCACGGACGGTCCGAGTACCTCGAAATGATCATTGCCATTTATGCCACGCTGGGTGTCTTTCTTCTGGTTGCGTCCCGCAAACCTGAGCGGCACGTCAGCTTGATTGCTTTCACAATTTGGTCCAGCATCGTTCATGGTGCTGTCATGGCTCTGCAGGCCTTCGGCAATCCGACACATATTGGTCATCTCTATGGTGATGTTCCAGCCCTGTTCATCGTCGCGCTTGTGCTCGGGTGGCTCTGCCCGCAAGCACTCAAGCTCCAGTTCGCTGGCCGTGGGGCCTAACCCCTCCGTCAAGGGGACGTCCCGCAGGCGGGCCGCCCCTTACGTCGAACGTTAGGCGTCTCCTGCTCAGGCCGCAAACATTTCGGATCGACGCGCGTTCAAAGTCATAACC
>NZ_JBFUGE010001345.1:0-607 GCF_056403075.1 Ideonella sp. P3_A4
CGTGGGCAGAGTTCCACGAGGTGTTGCCGCCGCCGGTGCGATCGAAGTGGCCGACCTGCACCGATGCGTCCGCCGCGCTGCTCGTGTAGTTCTTGCAGCTGTGGTCGGCCGTGTCGGAGAAGGCACGGCCATCAGGCAGAGAGCCGGTCAGGATGTCGTGCTCGTTGGGCTTGTCGCCGGCGCGCTTGACCGCCTCGTTCTTCTCGGTGAACGCGGTGGCCCAGCTCAGGTTGTTGCCTAGCCGGGCTTCGTCCAGCGTGTCGCCATGCAGGTGCGAAAGGCTCTTGGCCACCACAGCCCCGCGCGCGTTGTACCAAGGCCCCTGACCGATGCGGTCGCGTGCGTTGACCGCTGCCTGGCCATTGGCCGCCTGCGTGCTGAGGTAGGCATGCCAGGTCTTGCTACCTGCCCCCACTGCGGACGCCAGCTTCTGGCAGTGGGCATCAGCACCTGCGAGGCCGCCCAGGTCGGCGCCCTTGCCTGCCCCTTCGCTGGTGACGAAGAAGCTGAAGCGCTGGGCGATCTCGGCAGGTGTCGGTGCGCTAGCGGCAGCGGCTGGGGCGCTGGCAGCAGGCGCCGCGGCAGTCTGGGCGCAGCTGCTCAACGC
>NZ_JBFUGE010001346.1:0-605 GCF_056403075.1 Ideonella sp. P3_A4
GTCTTGCCGCGCGCGTCTCAGCGAAAATGTCCAGCTACGGACATCACGTGTTGCGCCGAAGGTGTCTATCAATGGAAGTCGCTCTCCGGCCAAAACATCCAGCCTTGGGCATTTATGTGGAGTCATGTCTACATCTGGCCATGCAGTTTGATGTCTAAAACACGTTAAGCCGAGAAATACACTCCCCTCACACCACCACTGCAAATTGGAAGCCACATGAAACGAGTCACAGGCATCGGCGGCATCTTCTTCAAGGCCAAGGACGCTCCATCTCTGCGGGCTTGGTACAAGCAGTACCTGGGAGTCGATGTCCAAGTCTGGGGCGGAGCTGCCTTCGATTGGACTGACGCCCAGGGCAAGCCGGTAGCAGGCACAACGGCCTGGTGCATCAATCCACAAGAAAGTGATCAATTTGCTCCAAGCTCGGCTCCCTTCATGGTCAATTACCGAGTAGAAGACCTTCACTCTTTAGTAAAGGTGTTGAAGGAAGAAGGCTGCAACGTGCTCAAAAAGATTGACGAATCCGAGTATGGGAAGTTTGCCTGGGTCATTGATCCAGAGGGAAACAAGGTCGAGCTATGGCAGCCACCGCAGGGTCAGTGACC
>NZ_JBFUGE010001347.1:0-604 GCF_056403075.1 Ideonella sp. P3_A4
CAGCCACCATCCGCGCGCTGGCCGCCGGAGGACGGACAGCCCGAGCGGATGCCGGAGCGGGCACGCTTTTCCCAAGGGCACTGGGCATCGATACCGAGGTCATGAACGGCAGSCATTGGCWGATGACGTTCCAAGTGACTCAAASCTTCAACMCGGCTGTGCGCTTAACGTTCGACGTAAGGGGCGGCYTGCGGCCTGCCGCAAGACGTCCCCTTGACGGAGGGGTTAGGCGACGCTGCATTGGACTTGGCTTGCCGGCGAGAGATGTTGCCCAACATGCGACCTCAGCCCTTTGTTGGAAGAGGCTTCGCGACAGGTTGGAACTCCAACTCTCTTGCATAGCCGACAAGTTGCTCAAGCACAGAGCGTCCGAGCGCCGCCTTTGGCTCTGGATGGAGTAGGAGCAGACCAACACCTGCAGCCAAGTTGACTTCGGGGTGGTATTTGGTCAACTTCTTGTCAACGTAAGTCCAGTCGTGATACGCCAGAAGCTTGCCTCGTACCCTTGGCTTGGTGAGGCCGTCTTCGAGCGGCCGATCGATGATGAGTAGCAGCGTGGCTGCATGCGTCAGCGCATCGATGTTCAAGCCGTCAAGGAATCCGA
>NZ_JBFUGE010001348.1:0-602 GCF_056403075.1 Ideonella sp. P3_A4
TCCTTCGACAGGTCGATGCCGCTGTCTTTCTTGAACTCGGCCACGATGTAGTCGATGACGCGCTGGTCGAAGTCTTCGCCGCCCAGGAAGGTGTCGCCGTTGGTMGACAGCACTTCRAACTGCTTTTCACCGTCGACRTCGGCGATYTCGATGATSGAGATGTCGAAGGTRCCGCCGCCCAGGTCRWACACGGCGATCTTGCGGTCGCCCTTGCCGTGCTTGTCCAGGCCGAAGGCCAGGGCCGCGGCGGTGGGCTCGTTGATGATGCGCTTGACGTCCAGGCCGGCGATGCGGCCGGCGTCCTTGGTGGCCTGGCGCTGGCTGTCGTTGAAGTAGGCCGGCACCGTGATCACGGCCTCGGTCACTTCTTCACCGAGGTAGTCCTCGGCGGTCTTCTTCATCTTGCGCAGGATTTCGGCGCTGACCTGGGGCGGCGCGAGCTTCTTGCCGCGCACTTCAACCCAGGCGTCGCCGTTGTCGGCGGCCACGATGGAGTAGGGCATCAGACCGATGTCCTTCTGCACTTCCTTCTCGGTGAACTTGCGGCCGATCAGGCGCTTGACCGCGTAGATCGTGTTGCGCGGGTTGGTCACGGCCTGGCG
>NZ_JBFUGE010001349.1:0-595 GCF_056403075.1 Ideonella sp. P3_A4
GCACACTCTCTCGTCAAGCACACAACCGGAACACAAATACATTTCCCGGTTTGCGCTCAGTCGCCCAGCCGCCTAACCCCTCCGTCAAGGGGACCTGCCTGCGGCAGGCCCCTTACGTCGAACGTTAAGCGTCGGATGAAAGCGACGGAGACGAAGCCTTCAGCATTTGCAATGCGCCCCCACTTCAAGGCGTGCAAGTCGCCACATTCTTGACCTACCTGTCGAACTGCGTAACATTCGAATGTTGCAGTCTGCAACACACCAGGGAGACAAAGAATGGAACGCAATGCAAATCGCGGTAGCGACTCGAATGTTGTCGCGTACGAGATTGATCAGTCGTCAATCAAGGTGCAGTTCGGAGACGGCTCGATCTATCTCTACACCGCCCAGAGCGTCGGGGTCGGCAACCTTGAGCACATGAAGCAGTTGGCACGTGCGGGCCAAGGCCTCAACAGCTTCATCAATCGCGCAGTTCGAAAGAGCTATGCCTCAAAACTCCAGTAGGCAATGTCGGGTGCATGCGAATCCGCCGCCTAACCCCTCCGTCAAGGGGACTGGCCTGCGGCCAGCCCCTTACGTCGAACGTTAAGCGGCA
>NZ_JBFUGE010001350.1:0-588 GCF_056403075.1 Ideonella sp. P3_A4
CTCTTGTTGTCGGTGCCGTCCAGGTCGATCAGCGTCTTGTCGAGGAAGGCCTGCTCGGAGGCATCCAGGCCCAGCACGGCTTCGCTGATGTCGTTGTTGATGTTCTGGACGGCCTTCAGCACGCCCTTGCCGAGGTAGCGGCTCTTGTCGCCGTCGCGCAGCTCGATGGCTTCGCGCGAGCCGGTGGACGCGCCCGACGGCACGGCCGCACGGCCCAGGGTGCCGCTTTCCAGCAGCACGTCGCATTCGACGGTGGGGTTGCCGCGGCTGTCGAGGATCTCGCGGCCGACGATGTCAACAATGGCACTCATTCAGTCTCACTCCAAGTCAATAACAAATCGCGGCGGCAGGATGCCGGAAATCCGTTACCTGCGCGCATCAAGTTCTGTTCGGGTCAGGCGACGCCTCAAACGACGCCTTCGAAGCCCTCGACGAGCACCATGTTGAAGTACTCGGTGGCGCCCAGGCGTTTCTGGCGGATCTGGGTGTACTGGGCGTCGTCGTAGAAGGCCTTGGCCTTCTCGTAGCTGGGGAAACGCAGCACGGCGATACGGTGCGGGTTCCATTCGCCCTCGAGCGTCTCGTGCT
>NZ_JBFUGE010001351.1:0-586 GCF_056403075.1 Ideonella sp. P3_A4
GTACAGCCATCCGCTGTCGCCCTTCACCCACCTGCCGATGTCGCAGCGCGTGGCCGCCGGCCTCGACCTGATGCACCGGCTGGCGAAGGACTACGAGAAGCCCGAGTTCGACATCAAGACCGTGAACGTCGACGACGTTGACGTGGCGGTGCAAGAGCAGGTCGCGATCGAGAAGCCCTTCTGCCGCCTGATCCGCTTCAAGCGCTTCAGCGACGACCCGACCGCGCTGATGGACATGAAGGCCCAGCCCACCGTGCTGGTGGTCGCCCCGCTGTCTGGCCATCACAGCACGTTGCTGCGCGACACCGTCAAGAGCCTGTTGCAGCACCACAAGGTCTACATCACCGACTGGACCGACGCCCGCATGGTGCCCACCGAGGCCGGCCCGTTCCACCTCGACGATTACGTCAACTACATTCAAGAGTTCATCCGCCACATCGGCCCTGAGGTGAACGTGATCTCGGTCTGCCAGCCCACCGTGCCGGTGCTGGCCGCCGTCTCGCTGCTGGCCAGTTCCGGTGAGTTCACCCCGCGTACGTTGACGATGATGGGCGGCCCGATCGACGCCCGCCGCTCGCCGACCGCG
>NZ_JBFUGE010001352.1:0-580 GCF_056403075.1 Ideonella sp. P3_A4
TCTTGCGGCAAAGCCGCAAGCCGCCCCTTACCTCGAACGTTAGGCATCCTGTGTCTCTGCGATCGTTCTCCAAGCTCTATGCTCTCGCGAAGGCGGGGGAAACACAGGCACTTCTTGTCCATCTGGCCGAGTTGGCTGCTGAGTTCCCAGAAGACAAGGACCCTCCGACTTGGGCGCTTGTGGCTGCGGCGGAGGAAAATCAACTCGAAACTGCTGCAGTGTTGCTTCAGCACGGTGCCAACGTAGAAGGTGCCTCGGAGCGCACGCACATTCACCCACTTTGGAAGGCCGCCAAGCGCGGCCACCTTGAGATGGTCAAGCTACTCCTAAGCAAGGGCGCGAACATCGATTCGACAGACGACATGGGGTTGTCGGCCCTCGACTATGCCAAGCGGTACTCGAGGAGAAACGTTGTCGAATACTTGGAGTCCCTCAAGTGAAGCCGATGCCTAACCCCTCAGTCAAGGGGACGTCTTGCGGCAAGCCGCAAGCCGCCCCTTACCTCGAACGCCAGGCCCACAGCCGGGTTGAAGGTCCAGTTCACTTGAAGCGTCTTCTGCCAATGCCAGCTTCTCGAGGC
>NZ_JBFUGE010001353.1:0-579 GCF_056403075.1 Ideonella sp. P3_A4
CCACTCGTGGGAGCGAGGAACGAACGAAAACACCAACGGGTTGCTTCGGCAGTACCTGCCCAAGGGCATGTGCTTGAAGGGGCTGACCCAAGCCGAGTGCGACCGCATTGCGGGTGAACTCAACAGCCGGCCAAGAGAAAGACTAGGATTCAGGACTCCGGCCGAAGCATTCGGCCGTCCGCGGGGTGTTGCACTTCAACGTTGAACTCAAGCACCGGAGATGCACCAACCGTGATGGACTTGCCGTGCAATGCAGGCGGACCCGAGGAAACTGGAGATGCTACTCGGCTGACCGGAGCCTGGCTATGTAGCACCGGGGCTGCGGCTGTTTCAGTTTGGCCCGCCCGCCGAGACGGCAGAACCGGCCCGGTAGCAGCGCCCACCCCAAGCTCCGGCCGTGACCGCAGGCACTGTTGAGCCGTGACGTAGCGCCAAGGCTTCAATTTCTTGACCAACTTGGCAGGTGGAAGGCCGAAGTGACCACGGACCGTGCGCTGGCCGCCGAAGGACGGACGGCCCACGCCGACGCTGAAGCGAGCACGCCTCTCCCATGAGCACAAAGCATCGAGACCGAGGCCT
>NZ_JBFUGE010001354.1:0-578 GCF_056403075.1 Ideonella sp. P3_A4
ATCATCGGCAGCCATGCCCATCGACAAGAAAGMGACGCTGCTGATGCCAGAGCAGCAGATCAAGGCACTGCAAGTTCAGCTTTAGCAAGCACAGGAGAAGGCGCAGCTGTTCGAAGCCATGCTCGATGTGCTGAAGAAGGACTATGGGGTGCGCGTCGTAAAAAACCTTCAGGCAAGTCCTCGAGCAAGACCTCGTCCAAGGGTTGAGCATCAGCAGGGCTTGCCACCACATGGGCATGAGCCGACAGGCGTATTACCAGGGGCGAAGCCGCCAGGCGCAGCGCGTCGAGCAAGACGGTGGTGAAGCTGGTCAAGGATGCGCGTATGCGTCAACCGCGGGTGGCACACGCAAGCTGCACTGCATGCTGAGCGAGGCGCGACGGCGCAAAGGCATCGCGCTGGGTAAGCGTCCGGCGAACCCGTCTTGAATGAGGGGGTCGCAGCGATAACGATCGTGTCCACGTACGAGATAAGTGGACACGATGACAAGCGAGAAGACAGCGACTCGGAAGCGCTACAGCAGGGAGCTCAAGGCGCAGATCAGGGCCGAGTGCGATGCGCCGGGCGCGTCGGTGGCC
>NZ_JBFUGE010001355.1:0-577 GCF_056403075.1 Ideonella sp. P3_A4
TTCTTGATGAATCCGTCCGACAGCTTGCTGCTGGGTGGGGTCGCCCCGCTTTCTCGTCAGGTCGCCAATGCGGTGACCATGCAATTGATTTGTTAGGTCTATTCGATGCCTTTTGACGGGGCATCGAAGCCTGCGTCTTTTTCATCGTTATGGACCATCGAAGTTTCGTCAGCGCGAAGTGCGCCATGAAGCAGAAGCGCACGCGCTGCGAACAATTTTTGGCTGATATGTGGCGGCTGGTGTCGTGGTTGCAGCAGATCGCGTCGATCGAGCTGCCTGCACCTCATCGGCAGTCGAGCTTCGCCGTCGCGGGCTTGTGCGGCACGGGCAAGCAACACGCAGAACTCATGCCGACCTGGCGCGTAGCGATCTCGACCGGAATGCGCTCGTGGATCGCGTCACCCTGAATCCACGGCAACGCCTCGCACCGGCGGGCCAGCTGCATGCCTGGGGAGCCAACCATCTGGGCCAGGCTGGCAATGGGCCTGGACCTGATGTGCTGCAGCCGCGACCGGTGCCTGACCTGCCGACCGTCAGCGCCGCCTGCTGCAATGGCAACTCCGCCTTGGCGCTGGAC
>NZ_JBFUGE010001356.1:0-575 GCF_056403075.1 Ideonella sp. P3_A4
GCGTTGCGCAGCGCCGTGCTGCAGGCGGCGCGCGCGTCCTTGCCGCCGCGGCCGGCGTGGTGGCAACGCCTGCTCGGCATCGAACCAGGCCATGCCGGCATGCCACGCCTGTGGACTGCTGTGGCTGGTGTCGGCGCATTCGGTCTCGCGCTGAACCTGGCCTGGCATCTGTCGAAGGCGCCAGCGCCTACCGAGTTCGACAAGGTGGCGACCGTGTCCGAAGCCAAGCGCGCCGCGGCGCCCGAGCCTCCAACGGTGCCGCTCAAGGAAACGGCGGTGGAGTCACCAGCGCCCGCAACAACTTCGCAAGCGACCCCGGCGCCGCAGTCGAAGCCACCCGTTGAGCGTCAACCGATGGTGGTGGCGCAGGCGCCGGCCAGGCGTGATGCGGCGCCCCCGCCCCCGCCGGCCACACGCTCGCCGTCGATTGCGCCGACCACAGCGCAGGCGTATGCCCCCGCGGCACCGCCTGCCCCACCCGCTCCAGTCGTGGCGGCGGCTCCCCCAGCGGCAGAAGCCGAAGGCAAGGCGCTGGCGAAGGAAGAGCGGGCGAACGTAGGCCGGCTCGCCGATGC
>NZ_JBFUGE010001357.1:0-575 GCF_056403075.1 Ideonella sp. P3_A4
GCATCAACCTGGGTTGCGACGAGCTCGACCTGGCCGGTGCGCATGAGCGCTTGGCCGAAGTGGTGTCGCTCAATGCCGACGATGTGGCCGCCGGCCGCGCGCGCTGGAAGCGCTACGAAAGCCAGGGTCACCAGTTGGTGCATCGACCGCAGCGCTAAAGCGGCGCGGCTGGTGTTGGTGCAATTGCGCACGACGTTGCGTCATCCGGCGCGCCACGAGCCGCGTTCAAAGCTGGCGAACTGCATTGCCAAGACCTGGTTTGGTGCTGACGCAATAGTCCCGCCCGCGGCCTGGTTTGGCGCCATGCAAAACCATGCTCCGACGGCGCGCAAGCCCGGGTTGTCCCGGGCCTGTTGCTGATTGGGAGGCGGTTTTTTTTGGAGTATCGTGTCTCGCCTGTTGAGAGCACCTCATCCCAAGTTTTCTCAACTTACCCCAACCGGAGGTTCGTTCCTATGCAAGTCAAACTGAATGTGGTCGTCGCTGCTGCCGCCGTCCTGTTCGCCGGCACGTCGATGGCCCAAGACGCGGTCGTCAAGATCGGTCACGTGGGTCCGACCAGCGGTGCGATTGCC
>NZ_JBFUGE010001358.1:0-573 GCF_056403075.1 Ideonella sp. P3_A4
CTGGGCACAGCGGAACTGGCGGTATGCGGTCTAACGTTCGACKTAAGGGGCGGCTTGCGGCTTGCCGCAAGACGTCCCCTTGACGGAGGGGTTAGGCGTCGCRGATGCAGAGCGGCGCCACGACTCYTTGCTGYTTTGCTGCTGSGTGCAGGCTCGCGCGACCATGCCTGTGACCSTTGCTTTTGCCTGCGGCCTCATCGAAGCCAGTAGCTCGCCAACCTGAGAGAGCATTTGAACTCGCCTGCTCATGGGATGAAGATCCACACAATTAGCAGCCACACGAAACATAGRRCGGCAAAGRACGCCTTGGTRTGAGGCCGTAGCGAGCCATCCGYRTGGCAGATGAGGCTTCGAAYYGAATCGTTTCYTCCGCCCCGCCACAACCAGTGCGGRCCGGCATTGTTCRCATTCRTGTCGATGAGCATGAAYAGGMMAAGGACGATGACTGAAAGAAACGAGAGTGCGAGCTTGGCTTCGACGGRCATGTTCGACGCCTAACGTTCGACGTAAGGGGCGGCCGCAAGTGGGCGAAGCCCGCTTGTGGACGTCCCCTTGACGGAGGGGTTAGCCATC
>NZ_JBFUGE010001359.1:0-569 GCF_056403075.1 Ideonella sp. P3_A4
CCTTGCTCAGCGCCTGCCGCCTAACCACTCCGTCAAGGGGACCTGCCTACGGCAGGCCCCTTACGTCGAACGTTAGGGCTTATGGGCGACGCTGCCTTGCTCCTCTTGGCCGCAACGACACTGGTTGTGGCCCCAATTGGAATCGCCTGGTTCGGCAGAGCCTCTGTAGTGGAGTCAACACCTTTCGCCTTCGTCAAAATCGCCCTGAAGGGCTATCTATGCTGTGTAGTGATCGTTTGGGCGGCGATGGCAATCATGCCTATCGCTGGCCATCCAGCGGTAGCCACTTGGAGCGTTGCAGTATGGTTTGGCTCGTTGGCTTCAGTGGCACTGTCCTGCGCATTGGCAATGCTTGCCTCAGTGCTGCTGGCCTATCGTGCAATGCGAAAGCTGTCTCAGCCGAGGGCTCTCGTCTATGCTGCTGCACTAGGCGCAGTCAACTTGGCTCTCTTCCTTATTTTCTTTGTGGGGCCGTCCTGTGTCTTCCTTTTTGCTTGCTAGCGTGAGCCCTAACCCCTCCGTCAAGGGGACCTGCCTTCGGCAGGCCCCTTACGTCGAACGTTAGGCCC
>NZ_JBFUGE010001360.1:0-563 GCF_056403075.1 Ideonella sp. P3_A4
CGATCACCACTGCGCCCGCTAACCAATTCATAGTGCGGCCTCCGAATCGTCACTCCATCTTGGTGGAGCTTGACCTGCGCCGCATCCTTTACGTTGTGGATCGGCGCATCGGCTCTGGACTGCCAAGGCGCGTACGGCTGCATTTGTCCTACAACGCCGGCACGATCCTCTGCAGCTGATCCSCAAACTCCACCACCAACGCCGGCGGCCGCGGTAGATCGAACTTCACGGTTAGCCCGACCGTGGGCAGCCGTGGCAGCCGATCACCCGTCGCCAAGATCTGCAGATCGGCTGGTACAGCCGCCTGCGTCAGCACCGCAATCGCCTGGCCTGAGCGCACCACCGCCAGCAGACCGGACATGGCGCCGCTCGCATAGGCGACCCGGTACGGCCGCCCCACAGCTTCCAGCCGCTCGCACGCGGCCAGATGGTCGAACGTGTCGGGGTCCGACAGCGCGAGCTGCAGCGGTTCGCGTGCCACCGCATCGTCATGCCGATTGCCAACCCAGACCAACGGCTCGCGGCGGATGATGGGTGTGGTGCTGTCGACGTCGGTGATGGAG
>NZ_JBFUGE010001361.1:0-559 GCF_056403075.1 Ideonella sp. P3_A4
ATGCTGACCTATGCTGACCTACTGTTTCGGTGAAGAGCGCCGAATGAACAGGATGCCAAAGAAGAGACCGAAGCCTACCCATGGAAGGGCCTGGGCCAACATGACTAGCCTTGGAACTCGCCCTGCGAAGACTATGCCTGAAAGTGCGAGGACGATGCCCACCGATGCATGAGCCAGTGTGGCGTTGTATCGCTCAGCAAGAGCCGCGCGCCATGAGAAGAAGATAGCCAAACCGCCCATGAAGGTGCCGCAAACGAGAAGAAAGCTTGGCCGGAACGCGAATGTTGACACAGCTGCTGCGATAGCCATTGCGGCGCAACTTACAGGGGCCGCCTTCTCCCATTGCGCGAATCGCTCGCGTGCTTCAGTGTTGAAGCGAGATGGATCGGGATTCATTGATGATGGTTAACGTTCGACGTAAGGGGCCTGCCGCAGGCAGGTCCCCTTGACGGAGGGGTTAGGCACCGGACCGTGGTGAGTCGTGGTGAGTTTGCCTTGCAAGGCAGACGGACCCGAGGAAACTGGAGATGCTACTCGGCTGACCGGAGCCTGGATATGC
>NZ_JBFUGE010001362.1:0-559 GCF_056403075.1 Ideonella sp. P3_A4
CTCTTGGGCCAAGCCGCCAAACTCGAAATAAGGGAAGTCTTTCCTGGCACGGAAACCGCCACAATCGGGACGGTTGCAAACCAACTGAAAGAGAGCGATGCTGCGCGACGGGTAGCCGAAATCACCGGCACGGGTCAGAAGACGATATCGGGCTTGATTGATAAGGGAGCAGCGAAAATCACGCCATTTGGCACTGACGTCGATGGAGGATTCTCCATCTCCCAGGGCCTCGATATTCCGGGAATGAAAGGCAGTATCGGGTGCCGGGTGAATATTGTCGCGACTGGCAACAACGGATGGGCGCTTGTTGGCAATGCTATTGGCCAAGTGATAAAGGACCGCGTTACACCAATCGCCGAACAGTATAAGAACGGTGGAAAATGAACATCAACTCGACAATCGTCGCCGCAATTCTTCTAGCGTCCTCGACATTGTCGAAGGCGTCAGAGGTGAACTTGGAACGCGTCGAGAAACAGGTTTCCACCTCAACATATAGGCTTATTAAGGAAGACCCCAAGACCGCGCCGCTGCCTGATGAAAAGGTCAGAGCCTATTCATC
>NZ_JBFUGE010001363.1:0-557 GCF_056403075.1 Ideonella sp. P3_A4
GCCACAGTTCGGCGTCGAATCCTTCGGGGTTCATCGCGCCATGCGGGCGCTTCAGGCGCAGTGGCAGCTGCCAGCGCTCACCTGCCAGCACACGCTGTGGCGGGCCGGCACCCTCGCGTGGCCACGCGAGCCACAGTCGCGGCGGCAGCGTGACGGGCTGGTTGTCGGCACCGCGGGCCTCATCTGGCGCGAAGAGAAAGTGCAGGCCCTCGGCGTCGACCTGCGGCAGGCGGATGATGCGGCCGCTGACGATGAGGTCGCGGCCTTCGAGCGCTGCCGGCAGCGTTTCGGCGACACGCGCGCCGCCCCGCAGGCCGGCTTGAGCCCACGCGAGCGACGCGGTCGCAAAGCAGGCGGCGAGCAACAGCGCCGCGCCACCGCCCCGTCGGCCAGCCCGCCAGGTTGATACGGCGACCACCAACGCAGCCGCCGCACCGAGCATCAGGTAAGCGCCCGGCGTCCACAATTCGGCTTGCTGCAGTTGCAGGGCGCTGCCGGCCAACCAGGCCAGCGCCAGCGCCGCGATCACGCCCCCCTGCATGCCCCAGTGTAGGATG
>NZ_JBFUGE010001364.1:0-554 GCF_056403075.1 Ideonella sp. P3_A4
GTGCAGCAGTGGGTCGACGCGATGAGCCCCAGCAACTTCCTGGCGCTGAACCCGGAAGCCCAGCGCAAGGCGCTGGAAACGCGCGGCGAGAGCATCGCCCAGGGCATCCAGCACTTGGTGCACGACCTGCAGCAAGGCCATGTCTCGCAGACCGACGAGAGCGTGTTCGAGGTCGGCCGCAACGTGGCCACGACCGAAGGCACGGTTGTCTACGAGAACGAGTTCTTCCAGCTGATCGAGTACAAGCCGCTGACGGCCAAGGTGCACCAGCGGCCGATGCTGTTCGTGCCGCCGTGCATCAACAAGTACTACATCCTCGACCTGCAGCCCGAGAACTCGCTGATCCGCTACACGGTCGAGCAGGGGCATCGCCTCTTCGTGGTGAGCTGGCGCAACCCCGACGAGTCGATGGCCAGCAAGACCTGGGATGACTACATCGAGCACGCAGCGATCCAGGCGATCCGCGTGGTGCAAGAGATCTCCGGCGAAGAGACGATCGACACGCTGGGGTTCTGCGTCGGCGGCACGATCCTGTCGACCGCGCTGGCGGTGCT
>NZ_JBFUGE010001365.1:0-552 GCF_056403075.1 Ideonella sp. P3_A4
GTTCGGCATCGGCGAGACCCCGGCCACGCCGCCGGCCCCGGCCGCTGCGCCGGCGGCCCAGCCGGGCCAGCGCACCGGTGGCCGCGAGCAAGGCCGTGAAGGTGGTCGAGAGGGCAGCCGCGAAGGTGGCCGTGGTGACCGCAAGGGCGGTGGCCGCGATGGCCGCCGTGGCGAGCGCAACGAACGTGGCGGCGAGCGCGGCGCCAAGCCGGCCGACGGCACCCGCCAAGGTGGTCGCGATGGCCGCCAGGAAGGTCGCGCCGACGGTCGTCAGGAAGGCCGTCCGGACCGTCAAGAGGGCCGCCAGGAAGGTCGCCAAGAAGGCCGTCGTGAAGGAGGCCGCGGTGAAGGTCGCGCAGAGGGTCGTGGTGGCGAAGGCCGCGGTGAAGGCCGTGACCGCGGTAACCGCCGCGGCGGTGCTTCCGCACCGGCAGCAGCCAGCGCCGAGACCGACCGCTTCGAAGCCACCCAGCCGCTGCCGGCCACGCGCAGCGCCGACGAAACACCGAAGCAGCGCCCGCCGCGGCCCGAGCGCGAGCGCGAGCGTGATCT
>NZ_JBFUGE010001366.1:0-547 GCF_056403075.1 Ideonella sp. P3_A4
GCCGCTGGCCGCCTTGTATGCCGGGCTGGCCGCACTCCATCGTCGCTGGCAACGCCGAACGGCCCCCGTCACCTTGGGCCGCCCCGTCATCGTGGTTGGCAACCTGGTGGTCGGCGGCGCCGGCAAGACACCCACTGTGATCGCGCTGATCGGCTGGCTACGGCAACAAGGCTGGCAACCCGGTGTGGTCTCGCGCGGCTATGGCAGGGATGACGATCAAGCCGTTGTTGATGTGGACGGCAACTCGAACGCGCACCAGGTGGGTGACGAGCCGCTGTTGATTCACCGCCGCACCGGCGTCCCGTTGGTGGTGGGCCGTGATCGTGTGGCCGCCGCGCAGGCACTGCTGGCTAAGCATCCCGAGGTCGACATCCTGCTGTCGGACGACGGACTGCAGCATCACCGCCTGCCACGTGACGTCGAGGTGGTGGTGTTCGATGGGCGAGGTGCCGGCAATGGTCTGACTCTGCCTGCAGGCCCGTTGCGGCAACCGCTGCCGCGGTCCCTGCCACCGCACATGGTGGTGCTGTACAACGCGCCCCAGCCG
>NZ_JBFUGE010001367.1:0-544 GCF_056403075.1 Ideonella sp. P3_A4
CTGCAGGCCAGCGTGTGGAGCGACAACATCAACCGCGCCCACCGCGTGGCCCGCGCGCTGCGCGCCGGCACCGTGCACGTCAACCAGTACGACGAAGACGACATCACCGTGCCCTTCGGCGGCTACAAGCAAAGCGGCAACGGCCGCGACAAGTCGCTGCACGCGTTCGACAAGTACACCGAGCTGAAGACCACCTGGATCCGGCTGGACTGACGGCGTTCGTGGCGCGCTGCCCGCAGCGTCGCCAAATTCAAGTGGCGTGCGCGGATCCGGCTGAAGCCGGTCCGCTGCGCCAACCCCCTCGGGGGCAGGCCCCCGGAGGGGCCGTGGGGGCCTCATGACAATTGACTTGCAGCAGCGCCTTGCCGCGCAAGGCGTGCACACCGTGCTCGCCCAGTTCACCGACATGCACGGCGTGGCCAAGGGCAAGTACGTGCCTTTGGCCAAGCTGGGCGAGCTGATCGAAACCGGCGCCGGTTTCGCCGGCCCGTCGATCTGGGGCACGGCCTTGCCGCGCACCGGCGCACGGGCCGAGTACTACGCG
>NZ_JBFUGE010001368.1:0-543 GCF_056403075.1 Ideonella sp. P3_A4
GCCTAACCCGCCTAACCCCTCCGTCAAGGGGACTGGCCTGCGGCCAGCCCCTTACGTCGAACGTTAAGCGGCACGATCTTCGATGAGCGCGTTCAACTGGATCGAAGCGTCATACACCTGTCCGGCTTGCAATGTGCCGTCGCTTCTGCGCGCGCAGATCCGTCTCGCATCAAGCTTTCAAGGGGACGAACTGGGAAGATTCTCCGGGAGAATCTACGGCCTGCACCAGCCCATGGCTTGGTGGCCGCCAACTGACTCCAGATACTCAAGCTGGCAAGAAAACTCTGATCCCGCAGGTCATCCGTTCATCGAAGAGGCGTGCTGCGCCGAGTGCCTGAACTGTCATGCAGAGCTTTGCGCTGTCTTGAGGTTTGAGGACTTGAAGGCAGTGGGCATCATTCAATGCACAGTCGCCTCAGGGTGGCCGGCAGGCTACCAACGCTAAGCCACATGCAGCTTCTCCAGCAGCCGCCTAACCCCTCCGTCAAGGGGACGTCTTGCGGCAAGCCGCAAGCCGCCCCTTACGTCGAACGTTAGACCTCA
>NZ_JBFUGE010001369.1:0-539 GCF_056403075.1 Ideonella sp. P3_A4
CGTTCACGCGGGCCCAACGCAGCCCAGGCACCTTGCGCGGCCGCCGCGGCCTGCGCGGCGCTGGCCACGTCGGCCGCCACGGCGCGGCCGGTGCGAGTGAGCACCTCGCCGGTGGCGGGCTCGATCACGTCGGCCGCCGCCGATGCGGCGCGCCAGCCGCTGCTGTAGACATGCTCGCGCCACAGCGCGTGGTTGAGGAAAGAGGTGGTCGTCATCGGCAGGGCTCCCGTGGGTTGGCGAAAGGCGCGAACAGCTGGCTCGCTTGCCCACCCCTGGTGCAACGCCTGTGCCGCGCCGGTGCCAGCGCCCCGCCGCGGGCCGCCAATGCCCCATTCCGGCCTATTCGTTTTCAGAGTGAAACTAATTGCCGGACTCGGGACTTTCCCCAATCCTGGGTGTTGCACCGCATCACAGGGTTTTCTCTGGCCTGAGATAGTTATGAATTGAAAACAATTCGATGACCCCTCCGAGGGCCGAGTTCATCAATTCATCAACCGCCCGCCGCYCTCCATGACCAAGCCCGCGCATGAGTCGACAAC
>NZ_JBFUGE010001370.1:0-539 GCF_056403075.1 Ideonella sp. P3_A4
CCTATCGAGCGTGGAAGCCGGTGTCTGGTGAGAGGCTCTTTCTATTTTTGGACTCTCTGGATGAAGCGGCACTTGCCCGGGAGTCGGGTCTCCCGCTGGCTCTGCGTAGGGCTTCACGAGCGGTCGACTGGCCCGGTTCAAACGTTTCTTGGGTGCTTTCATCCCGGCCCGCGACGCTTACGCCGGCCGTGCTCGATGTCGTCCAAGCCGAGTTGCGGACTACGCTGTACGTAGGAACGAACAGACAGGGTGCGGCGGATGAGGGCGACACCAGGGAACTCTTCGCCAATGGCGCGGAAGGCCTTCAGGAAGACAGCCTTGGTACGCCAAATGCTGCTGATGTCTCTGAGGCAAGCCGGCGCACACCCAAGAGCGTCCCGCCTGAACCGCTGAAGGTCTATGCATTGTTGCCGCTGGATAGCACGGCGGCAGGACTGTATCTTGGCCAGCGCCATCAAGTGGGAAACCCCAAGGAATTGCTAAGGGCGGCACGTCAATTTGGTCTCGGAGGGCTGAGTGACGGTCCCGGAGGCCTGGAC
>NZ_JBFUGE010001371.1:0-538 GCF_056403075.1 Ideonella sp. P3_A4
GCTTAGCAATGCGCCAGCTGCCTAACCCCTCCGTCAAGGGGACCTGCCTGCGGCAGGCCCCTTACGTCGAACGTTAGGCTGCACAGAGCAACTTTGCGTCGCTTCGGCAAATCCAGAACTCACACGTCGAGATCAAACGAAGGAAAGAACAGATGTTTAGTCACGTGATGGTTGGTTCAGATGACATTGCTCGCTCTAGGCGCTTCTACGATGCTGTTCTTGGTGTGCTCGGTGCTGGAGAGCCAATTCAGAATGAAAACAAGACCGGGCAGCTCCGTCTGTTCTATCGACACGACGGTGGAACGTTTTGTGTAAGCCAGCCGATCAATGGAGAGTCTGCGACCTTCGCCAATGGCGGAACCATTGGCTTCAAGTGCAGTTCGCCTGAGCAAGTTCAGAAATTCCACGACGTCGCAGTATCAAACGGTGGCACGTCGATTGAAGAACCGCCAGGTCTTCGCGAAGGCAAGCTTGGTTCAATGTATCTGGCATACGTTCGCGATCCAGATGGAAACAAGATCTGCGCCCTCTTCCGTCC
>NZ_JBFUGE010001372.1:0-536 GCF_056403075.1 Ideonella sp. P3_A4
ACCGAAACCGCCGCAGCTCAGCGATGGGCCAGCGGCACCAACCGATCGGATGCCTCGACCTCGTCGGTGCTGTCCAGCTCGATCGCCATTTGGGTGCATACCGCACGGCACAGCGTCGCCACCCGCTCGCTTTGCAGGCGGTAGTAGATCTGCGTGCCCTCGCGCCGCTTGGCGAGCACGCCGCTGCGGTAAAGCGTGGCGAGGTGCTGCGACATGTTGGGCTGGGTGGTGTTGATCAGCGCCAGCAATTCCGAGACGTTCTTCTCCTGCTGGCAAACCGCGCTGATGATCTTCAGGCGCACCGGTGTCGCCAGCACGGCGAACAGCTCGGCGGCAGATTCGAAAACACGATCCTGGCTGCTGAGATCTTCCATGGCAGAACTCGCTTCATTCAGCTTATTCATGAAGTAGTCTATTCGCAGCTAGTGATGGATGAAGGGTACCCGGCGTGCCGACAGGTGTATTTGTCTCTGCCGCAGCCCAGTCACTTGCTCTCCTGCTCCATCAGCAGGTAGGTGTTGTAGGCATTCTTGCGG
>NZ_JBFUGE010001373.1:0-532 GCF_056403075.1 Ideonella sp. P3_A4
GCTGGAAGGCGACGAAGCGTTGGCGCCAAGCCACGACGTCGGGCGACGGAGTCGGCTCTCCCACGAGCGCAAGCAGCGCCTGGCCTTCGAGGTCCATGATCTCGCCCAGCAACCCCTTTGCTTCCTGCTGCACCGCGTCGAGTTCGCGCCAACGGGCAGCGGGCGCCTTCGTGTCCCAGTGCGGCAGCGTCGTATCCTTCCGGCGCCGCTTCTCATGACGCTGACGCTCGCGATCCAGCCGGAACACCTGATTGACGAGGTTCACGAACATCGGGCCATCGGTCACGCGGACCCAGTGGCGACGTGCGTCGGCCAGCGCGTCGGCGGCCAGCAGCGGCGCGCCGTCCACCGGACGCAGCGAGGGCTCCACGTCGACGCTTGGCGAGCCTTGCGCACCGGCGTCGATGCGCACCGTCACCGGCGTGACGTAGGCGTGCGGCGCCAGCGCATACGCCAGCGGCAGCACGAGCTCGCGGCGCAGCGTGCGCTGCACGTCACGCGCGCCGTAGCGTGCGTCGCCCGGTAGCGCGGC
>NZ_JBFUGE010001374.1:0-531 GCF_056403075.1 Ideonella sp. P3_A4
GAAGTGGTATCGGCCAAGCCGACCAAGGGCGGCGTGCCGCCAGGTGCGCCGGTGGTCACCCCGACCGCAGGCGACAAGAAGGTGAACCTGGCCTGGCCCGCGGCAAGCGGTGCTACCGGCTACGTGGTCAAGCGCAGCCTGTCAGCCAACGGCACTTTTGACGTGCTGGCCACGCTCGATGGTGCGACGCTGGCCTACGTCGACAGCGGTCTGACCAACGGTACACCGTACTTCTACGTGGTCGTCGCGACCAACCAGGCCGGCAAGACGTCTTCGGAGGTGGTCACCGCCACTCCCAAGGCCGGCGGTGGTGAGGCCTGCACGCTGACAGTCGACTCGACCAACGATTGGGGCTCTGGCCAGATCCTGACCGTGAGCCTGCAGAACAGCGGCACCACCACGATCAGCAACTGGACAGCGACCTTCACCGAATCGAACACCTTCACCATCACCAACAGCTGGGACGGCACTTTCACGCTCACCGGCAACAAGGTGAACCTGGTGCCCGCTTCGTACAACAAGGACGTGCCC
>NZ_JBFUGE010001375.1:0-529 GCF_056403075.1 Ideonella sp. P3_A4
GTGCAGTTCAGCCCCGACACGGGTTACGGCGAGTTCTACGGTTTCGGCGGCTACAACTACGACAAGGGCGTGATCCAGGGCATCAGCCTGATCCACTCCAGCGGCACCGGCTGCTCGATCCAGCAGGACATCTCGTTCCTGCCGATCGTCGGCAACGTGACCCAGTCGCCCGGCACGCATCTGAGCAGCTACCAGGTGCCCTACTCTCACACCAATGAGACGACAACGCCGGGCTATTACCGCGTCGGCCTGAACAACGGCGTCAACAACGAGCTGACGACCAGCAAGCGCGCCGGCTTCGGGCGCTTCAACTGGCCGGTGACCAACGACGCGACGATGATCCTGAACGTCGGCCGCAACGGCGTGGGCGCGCGCAGCGCGATGCTCGAGATCGTCGGCACCAACGAGGTCCGCGGCTTCGTCGAGACCGGCGGTGTCTGCGGAGGCGGCGGCTACTTCGTCTACTTCCACGGCCAGTTCGACAAGCCGTTCGCGAGCTTTGGCACCTACCAGGGCGAAGCGGTCACAC
>NZ_JBFUGE010001376.1:0-528 GCF_056403075.1 Ideonella sp. P3_A4
AGCGTGACATGGGCATTGCTGGCCAGACTCTTGGCGAGTTGGACGCCGGCGATGCCCCCGCCATAGATCACCACACGCTTGTCCGAACTGCTCGTCACGTCATCACTCCTGTCATGCAAGCCAGAAGGATAGGGACGGCCGATTGATTTGAGTAGTGAGTGAATCTGTCTCATACTCGTACACGAAATGAATCAATCGCCGATCGATCTGAACACGCTGAAGACCTTGGTCGACGTGGTCGCAGCCGGCAGCTTTGCGCAAGCCGCGCGCGAGCGCGGAGTCCCGCCGAACAACCTGAGCCGCCAGGTGCAGCGGCTGGAGCGAGACCTCGGCGTGCGCTTGCTGCATCGGTCCACGCGCCAACTGGGCTTGACCTCTTCCGGCAGGGARCTGGTGGACGCCGCCAAGGCGACCCTCGCGCAGCTGGAACAGCACCTGCACGAGGTCGGCAGCCAAGCCAAAGAGCCGCGCGGGCACCTGCGCGTGGCCGCGCCGTCGGACTTCTTGTCGCCGGTCAATGCAGGCCGG
>NZ_JBFUGE010001377.1:0-527 GCF_056403075.1 Ideonella sp. P3_A4
ACGTCTACGTGCCAGGCTGTCCGCCGACGGCCGAGGCGCTGCTCTACGGCATCCTGCAGTTGCAGGCCAAGATCCGTCGCGAAAACACGATCGCCCGCTGAATCGGCCCACAGGTTTTAGGCAAGCATGACGCAGAAACTCGACAACCTGCAGGCGGCACTCGAAGCCGCGCTCGGCGGGCGCATCAAGCAATTCAAGCGCGACCGCGGCGAGATCACCATCACGGTGGCCGCGGCCGACTGGGCTGAGGTGGCCACGCAGCTGCGCGACGATTCGCGCCTGCGTTTCGAGCAGCTGATCGACCTGTGCGGGCTGGACATGTCGACTTACAAGGACGAGCCCAACGACCGTGCGCGTTATGTGGTCGTGTCGCACCTGCTGTCGATCAGCCTGAACTGGCGCCTGCGCGTCAAGGTTTTCGCGCCGGATGACGATCTTCCGGTGGTGTCCTCGGTGACGCCGATCTGGAGCTCTGCCAACTGGTTCGAGCGCGAAGCGTTCGACCTGTACGGCATCATCTTCGAAGG
>NZ_JBFUGE010001378.1:0-524 GCF_056403075.1 Ideonella sp. P3_A4
CTGCTGCAGGCGGTCAGCACCCGTGCAGGCCTGTTGGGTGCCTCCCGCGTGCTCGACGATGTCGCGCTCGACAAATACAGCTTCCTGCGCGATGCCTACCTGGCTCGGCGGCAGAATCAGGTCTATGACGGCAACCCGCCGGAGTCACACGACGACGAGGAAGATGCCGACAAGGATGCGCCAGCGGCCAAGTGAGTGCCCGCTCGCTGCAATTTGTCACCGACGCCGGTGAACCAGCACGCCCGTCGGCGCGTTGACTGATCCGGCTGGCGCCTTGACGGGTGCCGTGCCTCCACAAGGAAGGAATCAGATGTTTGCCTTTTCCCTGACCCGCCGTGTTGCCCTGGCCGCTGTGGCTGCCGCTTCGCTGGTGGGCCCGTTTGCGGCCCGTGCAGAGGTGACCGCCCCCGACGCGCTGATCAAGCAAGTCTCCACCGAAGTCATCGATACCCTGAAAGCCGACAAGGCGATCCAGGCCGGTGACGTGTCCAAGATCATCGCCCTGGTCGACACCAAGGTGATGC
>NZ_JBFUGE010001379.1:0-515 GCF_056403075.1 Ideonella sp. P3_A4
GTTCATGCTGGACTACCGGGGCTATGGCCGCAGCAGCGGGCAGATCACCAGCGAAGCGCAACTGATGGACGACGTGCGCACGGCCTGGCGGCAGGTGACGCCGCAGTACGCCGGGCGGCCTGTGGTTGTCTATGGCCGCTCGCTGGGGACAGGCTTGGCCGCGCAGTTGGCAGCCGAAGTGAACCCGGCGCTGACGGTGCTGGTCTCACCCTACCGCAGCATGGCCGCGTTGGCCGGCGAGCACTATCCGATCGTGCCCACTGCATTGCTGCGCTACCCACTGCGCACCGATGCCGTGATTGCGCGCATCCGCGGTCCGGTCTGGCTGGTGCACGGCGAGCGCGACGGCGTGATCCCCCTGGCCCACAGCGAGGCGCTGCAGACGGCTGCGGGGGCGCAGCATGCGCGCCTGCTGCGTCTGCCCGAGGCCGGGCACAACGACGTGCATGAGTTCTCGGCCTACCTGGACGCGTTCAGCGCCGAACTGGCCCGACTCTGAGGGCACGGCTCAAAAC
>NZ_JBFUGE010001380.1:0-514 GCF_056403075.1 Ideonella sp. P3_A4
TCTCAACGCTGTCGCTGAGGCCTGGTCCGACACGCCCTGGGCCAGCCGCGCCGTGGATTGCCTGGGCGACCTGGCCCAGCCGCAGCTCGTCGACAGCGGCCCGGCGTTGACCGGCGCGCCCTTCCGCTGGCTGCGCCCGGCGCAGCGTGAAGCGTTGTCGCTGGTGCGGCACAGCAGCTCGTTTCTTTGGGGCCCGCCGGGCACGGGCAAGACCACCACGTTGGGCGTGTTGCTGGCCGAGTACCTGGACAGCCGGCCCGACGCCCGCGTGCTGCTGCTGTCCACCACCAACCAGGCTGTGGACTTGGCGACGATTTCCGTCGACAAGGCGCTGCAAAAGGGCCGGCGAGACCACTGGCGTAACGCCGTCCAGCGGCTAGGCACACGTTTCGACGCTGCCGCCTATGCTGGTCGAGAACACCTGATCCCCACCGACGACCGTGGCCTGATCGACGCGCTGGCGCGTGCTGAAGCGGCCCGGCCGTCGCCACGGAATGCGTCCGGGCTGAAGGCC
>NZ_JBFUGE010001381.1:0-514 GCF_056403075.1 Ideonella sp. P3_A4
GAATAGAGCTTGGACGGATGAGGGTAGCTGCATTTCTAGACGCTTAACGTTCGAGGTAAGGGGCGGCTTGCGCGTAAGCGCAAGACGTCCCCTTGACTGAGGGGTTGGGCATCAGGCGTGACGGTGGCAACCCCGGCAAACGAGGCGCTGTGGTTTCTTGCCTTTGTTGCTGGCAAGACAAGGCGTGCCTTGTGCTCACGACGACGCTACCCATTGACCCCAGGGCGCTGAGTTTGCCGGCATTTTCAGCCGGAGGCCAGAGGAAGACCTGCACGGTTGCGGCACCCTCGGCTTCAAGCGGTAGAGATGCTCGCCCAAGGTGGCTTTTTGTCCTTTTCCCAGTGGCAGAGATGCTGGCCGGTGGTGACTTTTCTTCATCCGAGTCTGGTGGCAGAGATTCAAGACCAAGCGCTCCGGCTGGCCACCAAGTAGCACGACGCTGCCCGCCCACGTGGCCACACAGCTGAAGGCGTGAGAGACGGCGACATTGGCGTTCCGCTCGGCAGCCACAACG
>NZ_JBFUGE010001382.1:0-510 GCF_056403075.1 Ideonella sp. P3_A4
AAGGGGCCTGCCGCAGGCAGGTCCCCTTGACGGAGGGGTCCCCTTGACGGAGGGGTTAGGCACCGGAGATGCACCAACCGTGRTGRRYTTGCCKTGCAAGGCAGACGGACCCGAGGAAACTGGAGATGCTACTCGGCTGACCGGAGCCTGGATATGCAGCAACGGGACTGCGGCTGTTTCAGTTTGGTCGGTCCGCAGAGAYGGCAGAACCGACCCAGTAGCAGCGCACACTCCAAGCTCCGGCCGTGACCGCAGGCACTGTTGAACCGTGACGTAGCGCCAAGCCTTCAATTTCTTGACCAACTTGGCACGCGGAGGGYCGAAGTGGCCACCGACCGTGCGCTGGCCGCCGAAGGACGGACAGCCCACGCCGACGCTGAAGCGAGCACGCCTCTCCCATGAGCACAAGGCGTCGAGACTGAGGCCTCGAGAAGCTGGCATTGGCAGAAGACGCTTCAAGTGAACTGGACCTTCAACCCGGCTGTGGGCCTAACGTTCGACGTAAGGGGC
>NZ_JBFUGE010001383.1:0-510 GCF_056403075.1 Ideonella sp. P3_A4
CATACGACCGATCGATCGTGTTCACATCGATCGGCCGCGAGCGCAGCATGCTGAGATTGGAGTAGCCGGTGCCGAAATCATCGAGCGCGATCTGAACGCCGATCGCACGCAACGCATGAAGGGTGCGGGCAGCGCGCAGCGTGTCGCCTACCAGCGTGGTTTCGGTGACCTCGATACCCAGCATCCCCGGCTCGGCGCCGGTTTCGAGCAGCACGCTTTGAACCTGCTGAGCGAGGTCGCCGCGAACAAGCTCTTGGCTCGAGATATTGACGCAGACGCGCAGCCCGGCCATTCCAGCGCGCCGCCAAGCAGCCGCTTGCGCACAGGCCGCATGCAAAACCCAGGCGCCGATCGCGGCGATCTGGTCGGTGAGCTCTGCGACCGCAATCAACTCCGAAGGCGGCACGGCCCCCAAGGTCGACGATTGCCAGCGCAACAAGGCTTCGACGCCATAGATCGCGCCGCTTTGCAAGTCCACCTGGGGTTGGTAGTGCAGGCTCAGTTCATTGC
>NZ_JBFUGE010001384.1:0-503 GCF_056403075.1 Ideonella sp. P3_A4
CCCCTCGGGGGGCCGAGGCCGGACATGAACAGTCCTGAGGACTGTTCGTGCCTGCCGAGGAGCCGGGGCTCTGGCCCGGCGCGGCCTGCAAGGCAGCCCCCGGGAGGGGGCGTGGGGGCTTATGTTTAGCGAAGCCTTCACACTGTGGGGCGGCCCGGTGACTTGGCTCGAGGTCGTCGCCTTCGTTCTATCGCTGTGGATGGTCGGCTGCAACATGCGGGTCAATCCGCTGGGGTGGCCGCTGGCAATCGTCAGTTCGCTGCTGTACGCGCTGCTGTTCGCCCAGAGCAAACTCTTCGGCGAAGCCAGCCTGCAGCTGTTCTTCGTCGCCCTCTCTGGTTGGGGCTGGTGGCAGTGGCTGCGTGGCCATGGCAATGACGGTGGTGTTCTCAAGGTGCACCGCCTGACGCGACGACAGCAGTTGCAAGCAGCGCTGTTGACGCTGGCGGCCTGGCCCTTGCTGGGCCTGGCACTGGCGCGCTTCACTACCTCCGACGTCCCCT
>NZ_JBFUGE010001385.1:0-500 GCF_056403075.1 Ideonella sp. P3_A4
ATCGCCCGTGTGAGCAAGCCCGGGGCCGCAGTGCTGCTGCCAGCGCGAGGCAGCACCCATGTGTGCGTTGCCGCACAGACACCGCCTCCGCTCGAGGGTCCGATAGAGCATCGCCTTTGAAGGGTGTTACCCGTCCACATGTACCAGGCCATCGGCCGGCAAGGCACCAAAAGCATGCATAACTTTCTCTCCCACAACCGGGAGGAACTGGTCTCGCGGTGCAAGTCGAAGGTTGCACAAAGACCCCGACGCGCGGCCACTGAACGACAGTTGGCCAACGGGATCCCGCTGTTCCTCGATCAACTGATCAGAACCCTTGCAGCAGAGGGCGCTGGCAACCCTGAAGACGGTGTCAGGATCTCCGGGCCATCCGGCGGCGACTCACTGGTGTTGTCAGAAATGGGGGTGACTGCCACCGCCCATGGCAAGGAGTTGCTGAACCTTGGCTACACGGTTGACCAGGTCGTTCATGACTATGGCGATCTCTGTCAGGCGATCAC